>NZ_JBBKBV010000008.1:0-125081 GCF_037892815.1 Oceanobacillus sp. HCA-5259
GTTGATTAGTAGTTTCCGTACATTTTCATTTTAGACATCTAAAAAGAATGGTGTTTAGAATGAATAAAGCAACTTTATATAGAAAAACAGGAACTAGCTCATGTGTGATATATATTAAAGACAGCAATACATTCTAGCGATTTAAAATAGGTTGACGGATATACATCATAAAAAATGAGCAGTGCCTAGAAAAAGATACTCGTTTTTTGCTTAAAGATAAGCGATCAATGCCTCAACATACTTCTCAAGATAATGTTTATCGGTTTCGTCAAAGCGGTCTTTAATTGGGCTATCGATGTCCAGGACACCATATATTTCTCCGTTTCGTAAAATCGGAACAACGATCTCAGAATTACTCGCTGTGTCGCAAGCAATATGTCCAGGGAATGCATGGACGTCTGCAACGAGTTGGGTTTCTTTCTCCTTGATCGCCGTGCCACAAACTCCTTTACCATATGGAATTCGTACACAAGCCGGTAATCCTTGGAATGGTCCTAGTACGAGTTCATCGTTCTTCCAAAGGTAGAATCCGACCCAGTTCACTTGATCTAGAAACTGATTCAATAAGCTCGACGCATTAGCAAGCAGCGCAGTCTCGTCTTTCTCATCCTCAGAAAGTGCTTGAAGCTGTTTGATTAATAATTCATATGCTTTTATTCGATCTGTTGAATAAGTAAGTTGTTCAAACATCATAATCCCCCTCAATTTCTCGTTATTCTATTTGCCGATTGAATGGACTTGAGCTTTGCACTTCATTTCCAGTAAGATAGATGTATGTAACTATCAGTAGGTTTCGACATGGATGAAATTCCTGTCGAACGAAAGTTACAGGATTTCCAGCAAGTTTGTCGTATTGGATAGGTAAGGAGCTGAGTATATTGAAGAAAAATCTATCCAAACAAAAAGTAATCCATGCTGCTTCCTCCCTGTTTTTTCAAAAAGGCTTCCATGGCACGTCTGTGAGAGACATTGCCCAAAAAGCAAAAGTGAATGTATCTTCCGTCAGTTACTATTTTAACGGGAAACAAGGCTTGCTTGAATATGCCGTTACAAAATATTATGAAGAGTATCTGAAAACAATAGAGGCTACACTGGAAGCAGCGGAGAATTGGTCTGCTATCGATCGGCTAAACGAATTGATTTTCACAATTATACAATATAAACAGTCGAAACTTCAATTGACTTGTTTTATTCAGCGTGAACTAACTCTTGATTCAGTGTTCGTGCGGGAAATGGTAATCACCTATCTAGCGAAAGAAAACTTTCATATTCGTACGGCGTTTTATAATGTTCTAGCGGGAAAGAAATTGCCCGGGGATGAGAAGGATTATTTGCTCATGCAGCTGAAAGGGATGTTGATTACGCCATATATTTTACACAATGAATGGAAAGACCGGGTAATCGGTGACTATTCGCATGAAGTTTTTGTCAATAAATACGTAAAAACCATTCAAAACTGGCTAAAATTTATTGTCGAAAACTAGGATTTGACAGACAAATTTCACGGGGAATAATAAAAATTAGACAAAATTTTCTTTTTCTTAGCCAAAGTGACTGATTACATGCTATATTAATACTATATCATAACAGATTTAATGAAATATATTTAAATACATGTTAGAGGTTGTTCAAAAGTCGGTAAAAATGACACATCAAACTTCTGCGTTGGTTCGCTTTTCCGCTCCTATGTACCCATTGATGTACATTCCGGTGCGGAGAGCTTCGCCGCATTCGAATTCTTGCGCACAGGAAGTGCTCATGTCGGCGTTGTGATACGAATCGCGAATTTAGCCGACCTCGGTCCTTTTTATCCTCCTTTTTGAACACATACTGTTACTTGTATAAATCCTCTTGTTGAAATGGGGCTAGGAGGTACGCTATGGAATTATTCATTGGAATTATTTTGGCAATTATTGTGTTAATCGTCATCGGTTTAATATTACGGAAACGCGTGTACGATCAGGTGGATCGCTTGGAAGCGTGGAAGTTAGATATTATGGCGAGAAATGTAGCCGGTGAACTCAGTAAAATTAAAAATCTCACTTTATCCGGTGAGACACAAGAGAAATTTGAAACATGGAAGGAACGCTGGGATTATATCGTAGGCAAAGAACTTGCTGATATTGAAGAACACTTGCTGGATGCAGAAGATGCAGCGGATAAGTTCCGAGTTTCTAAAGCGAAGAAAGTGTTAAAGGAAACAGAAGAAATCCTTCAATCGATTGAGGGAAGTATCGACAATATCTTATCTGAACTTGAGGAATTACTCGAATCCGAGAAGTCGAGCAGAATGGAAGTGGAAGAAGTCGAGCCGGCAATTCGTGAATTACGCAGGCAAATATCACAAAACCGCTACCAATATGCAAAAGCGGATCGGTATTTCGATGCAGAGCTGGACAAACTGGAAGCAGCTTTAGAGAATTTCCATGAAGAAAGTGCTGCCGGTAACTATATGGAAGCGAAAAGAATCGTCGATGAGTTGAAAGTTGAGTTAAAAGAACTGGATGAGAAGATCCACGCATTTCCTGAAGTGTATAAGAAAGCGAAGCACGAACTTTCTTCCCAACTGGATCAACTGCTGTCCGGTATGAAAGAAATGAAACAAGATGGTTTTTATATCGAACATCTTGATTTTGAAAACGAAATACGTACATATCAGCAACGAATTATCGATGTGATGGCAACGCTTGAAGAAGGTAACCTAGAGGAAGGTACAAAGGTTCTCGATGAAATGGAAGAAAGAATCTCTGAAATGTATGAATTGCTTGAGGAAGAAGCTTTGGCGAAGAATTATCTGGACCAAAATGTTCCCTCTTACAAAGAGGCAATCATGACACTACATACATCCTTTACAGAAACAAAGGCAGAAGTAGAGGAACTAAAGAAGGCTTATTATGTAGAAGACGAAGAACTGGAAAAATTCCTTGCAGTTGATAAGAAAACACAAGCTTTAAATAAAGAATTGACAGAAGTGTTGGCAGGTCTTGAGGCGAATGATGTTGCACATAGTGAATTACGCGGTAGAGTTGAAGCGGCCTTGGGACAGATTGATGACTTGAAGGAAAAGCATGATACATTTAAAGAAGCGATTCAGACATTAAGGAAAGATGAGCTGCTGGCAAAAGATAAGTTGGCGGAAATGTATGGACAGATTAAAGAATTGCACCGCCGCTTGCGTAAAAGTAATATCCCGGGAGTGCCAACCTTTATCTGGACGAGCTTAGAAGAAACACAACAGAGAAATAAAAAAGTATTAGAGGCGCTGGAACAACATCCATTAGATACAGGTGCGGTCCACCGCTCATTGTTAGAAGCGGAGAGTGCAATCGAACAAGCTAAAGAAAAAATCGACATGATGCTTGATCAGGCTTATTTAACAGAGCGTGTGATTCAATATGCGAACCGTTACCGGAGTAAAAATCCAATGCTTGCTGCTGAATTAGTAGAGGCGGAGCGATTATTCCGCGCATATGAATATGAGCTTGCTTTAGAAAAGGCGGCAAAAGCGATTGAACAAGTTGAACCAGGTGCCTTAAAACGCATTGAAGAAACCCAACTAGTTGTGAATGATTAATATAAGCAAAAAGGCTGTATAAAAAGGATCTCCTTTTATACAGCCTTTCATTATGTAAAAGAATCACCCGCAAGAATCCACAAACCTAATATATGTCCCCATCTCGAACTTAAATGAACTACTTATTGCTTTCATTCAGCGTAAGTGTGTGCAACTTACTTCTGGGGGTCCGCAGTCCAGACACCTCTCGCACCTGCTGAGCGGCTGGTGAGCCTCCTCGGGCTTAGCACTAAGGGGTCTCACCTATGCCTATCGACTAACAGGAGGTTTTAATGCCGGCATTGGTCACAGGACGTGACCGTACTTAGCCGGCCTCCTGCTGGAGTCTCGAGGTGTCTGGACTGCTCCGAGGGGAAAAGCCAAATTTGGAACACTATTTATTAATTTAGGAATAGAACTCTCATCATGATGGGAAAATTTCCAATAATAATAACGCTCTCTACCAGTTCAGTTGCCCGGTGGACGGTGACTCCTGCGGGAATAGCACGAGTCTGGAGACCCCGCAGGGCGGTAGCCCGAGGAGGCTCCAGCTGTGCCCGCGGAAAGCATCCGTCCACCGGGCAACTGAACGGCGATTAGAGATCTAGCCAAGAGAACGTGCTAAACGTTTACGTTGAATGAAAGTGATTAATTGCTATAAGCGTTATGGACTGTGGGTTTTCTAAAATTCGTAACGGTATATTCCGATTGTGGATTCGGGAGGGCTTCTTTGAATTAACAAGCAAAGGGCTTGTTTTTTAAGACTGAATGCAGTAAGATTCTTAAGGAATTATTTGGCGTAAATCTAAATCAATATAGAATAAATAATAAGGAAGGGAGGAGTTTTTTGATGATTTATTTGGATAATAGCGCGACAACAATCCCGGATCCCTCCGTTGTCGAAAGCTACCAAAAAGCATCAGAGAAATTTTTTGCAAATCCATCATCAATCCATCAACTCGGAGGTGCAACCGAAAAACTTCTACAGACAGCAAAACAGCAAGCAGCATCAATCCTGCAAGTTGATGCAAATGAAATTATTTTCACGTCAGGTGGAACAGAAGGGAATAATATTGCGATTAAAGGCATTGCTTTAGAACATCAAAATCGCGGAAAACATATTATCACTACAGCGGTCGAACATCCATCTGTTGACGAGGCGTGTCAAAGTCTTGAAACCCTAGGTTTTGAAGTAACGGTTCTTCCAGTGGATGAGAAAGGGCTGGTCGACGTAAGAGATGTGAAAGAAGCGATTCGAGAGGATACGATTCTTGTAAGTATTATGCATGTGAACAATGAACTCGGTACCATCCAACCGATTGAGAAAATAGGAAAATTATTAAGCAATTATCCTAAATTATATTTCCATGTCGATGCGGTTCAAAGTCTTGGGAAAGTTCCGCTCGATATTCAGAAAGCCCAAATTGACCTTTGCAGTTTTTCCGGGCATAAAATCCACGGTCTAAAAGGGACGGGGATCCTATATGTAAGGAAGCAAGTCTCGCTTTTCCCGCTTTTCCATGGGGGAGGACAAGAGAACGGCCTTCGCTCCGGAACCGAGAACGTCGCTGGGGGTGTATCGATGGTTCGAGCATTGCGCTTGATAAAGGAAAAGCAGCAAAATCAAACGAACCATCTACAAGCGATGCATGACTATTTATGGGAGGAGCTAGAAAGTATAGAGGGTGTCCAGATCAATAGCCCTCATAACGGAGCACCACATATTCTTAACCTGTCCGTACCGGGGATTAAACCGGAAGTGATTATTCATATGCTTGGTGAAAAGGAGATTTATATCTCTACAAAATCAGCTTGTTCCTCAAAAGAGAAAGATGAGAGTAAAGTTCTTGCTGCTTGCGGGTTACCGAGAGAGATCACAATTTCTGGATTACGGATCAGCTTGTCCTATAACAATACCCAGGAAGAAATGGAACGTTTTGTTGCTTCATTTAAAGAAGCAATACATCAATTTAAGGAAGTTTTGAGGTAGATTACAATGCAATATGATCATATATTAATACGTTACGGGGAAATGGCATTAAAAGGAAAGAACATTCGGAGCTTTATCCAAGCACTTCAGGAAAACCTTCAAGTCAAACTGAAAGATTTCCCTAATGCAAAAGTAAAACGAACACAAGGTAGAATGTTTGTCCTCCTAAATGGCCATGAGCCGGAACCGATTATCGAGATTTGCAGAAAAGTATTTGGAATTCACAGCTTATCGCTTGCTCTTAAAGTGAAGAATGATGTGGAGGAGATTAAAGAAGCGGCGCTTGAAGCATTGAAGAAAGCGGACGCTCGTACATTTAAAGTAGCAGCAAAACGAGTGGATAAAAATTTCCCGCATGGTTCTTTAGAAATGAATCAGATAGTAGGCAGCCATCTGTTAGTGAATACAGAAGGTTATACCGTTGATGTTCATGAACCGGATGTGGAGATAAAGGTTGAAATACGTGAGGAAGCGACATACATTACATCGGAAAATATTTCCGGAGCTGGTGGATTGCCTGTAGGAACTGCAGGTAAATCGCTGCTGCTGCTCTCAGGGGGAATAGATAGTCCCGTTGCAGGATATCTCGCCATGAAGCGTGGTGTGCAACTTGAAGCCATTCATTTCCATTCACCTCCTTACACGAGTGAACGAGCAAGACAAAAAGTGCTTGACCTTACGAAGAAGTTAGTTGGTTACGGGAAGTCGATCAAGGTCCATATCGTACCATTTACAAAATTACAACAGGAAATTTTCCGTGAAATGCCGGATAGCTATGCGATGACGATCATGCGCCGGATGATGTTCCGAATAGCTGAAGCAGTTTGTGAACAAGAAAATATTCTATCCCTCACGACAGGGGAGAATCTTGGACAAGTTGCGAGTCAAACAATGGAGAGCATGCATGCAATTAATGAAGTAACCAATTATCCAGTTCTTCGTCCTTTGGTTGCGATGGATAAGGCAGAAGTCGTGGACATATCAAAAGAGATTGATACCTATGAGATTTCAATTCTTCCGTATGAAGATTGCTGTACAATTTTTGTACCGAAATCACCAAAGACGAGACCTCGCCGTGATAAAATTAATGCACTGGAAGCACGCCATGATTTTGGTCCGTCCATTGAAGAAGCAATTGCAGGCATTGAAACGATCCATATTACTGCAAAAAGTGAAGATACAGAGTTTGAAGATTTATTATAATGCAATTTTGTAAGCCTGAAATAGCTAGGTATACCTTTGTAAAAATTTATGAGAAACCGAGCATTACTATCATTTTAGCTTAAGTGCGGCTTCCGTCTGGACTGTTCTGAGGGAAGAACTAGGGCATTTACCAGGAACTGTTAATTTTAGTTGTGTATGATAATTCTCCAAGTAACACAATCTATAGTTACCAAGGAGGTGAGCTAACATGGCTAACAATAATTCAAATCAATTAGTAGTCCCTGGTGCACAACAAGCGTTAGATCAAATGAAATTTGAAATTGCTCAGGAGTTTGGTGTTTCACTTGGTGCAGACACGACTTCCCGTGCTAACGGTTCAGTTGGAGGCGAAATTACAAAACGTCTTGTAACAATAGCACAACAGCAATTTGGCGGTCAATAATTATATAGTTACGTGAAAAACAAAGCCTGTAAAAAGGCAAAAACAGGACGCAACTTGCATGCGTCCTGTTTTTATTAACGATAAGATTACAAGAATGTCCGTCTTACCCGGTCCCAGAAGGAATTATTTTTTAACTTCACCGTTTTGATGACCGTTTCGTCCATGTCAACTTCGAGTGAAGAAATTTTCGTTATTGGATGTGCTTCATTATCTAGACTAATAATCGGATGGTCATTGCCGGTTGGCTGAACATTTAGGGTTAGCTTCCGGTCTTTACTTAGAACAAAGGAAGAGCCTAGTGTACGATATTGATTATTATTTAACGAAGCAACTTCTGAGACTTGATAACTTGCAATGAGTGGATCAATAACTGCACCATAGGCAGATTTATTATATCCCGTACTTCCGGTCGGCGTAGAGACGATTAGTCCATCCCCACGGAATGTCTCAAAATATACATCATCAATCAAAACATCAATGACAATCGTTTTAACAATTGTGGAACGGATACTTACTTCGTTCAAACAATGATACTCCGTTCCATCATTGATTTGTGCTTTAATTACTGGAAATCTCCGCACTTCCAATTCTTCATGCATCAAACTATGTAGCATTTCATCGAAATTATCGAGGTCAAAATCACAATATAGGCCAGATTCCCCGGTCCGCGTAATTCCGACATAGATAGCATCCTGGCGGAAACCGCTTTTTCTTACAGCTTGGAGAAAAGCGCCATCACCACCGACGCTTACAATAATACTTGCGTTATTCGGATGACCTGCAATCTCAAAGCCATTATCCCTGGCAATCTTTCCTAACACATCTACTTTTGCATCTGTTTCGTCATCTTTTAAATAGAAGAAATATAATTGATTTCGTTGCACCAATGTATGCGCCTCCCGTTCTATCTTCATAATTTTATAATATCATCAGGCAATCGTATAATCCAATTATATTCCGAATGATGATTAAAAAAATAATAATCGAACAAGCTAAGAGTAATCACTGGAAAAGAAAAAGGAAGCATCCTTATGTTCTGGATTATACTATTCTCCTTGCTATTGTTTCTATTTACCCTTTTTTTACTCTTTATCACATGTTCAAAAATAAATATTGCATTTTCCTATCGATTCGAGTTGGCAGTTGTTCACAAACTCGATCTATTTCTGTCTGTCATGAACATCCGCATCTGGCAGCGAACGATTGACTTGCCACGTCTAGATCTAAATGGCACTACAGAATCGGCTAAGGTCCATTCGTTAGAAGTAGTCGATTGGAAACGAATCTTTCCATTTATAAAAAAGATAGAGGTGAAAAGATTTGACTGGGAGACGGGAATAGGTACTGGGGAAGCTCATATTACTGGGATGGTCGCCGGATGGCTTTGGGCAGGACAGGAACTTGTGGTAAAAGTGTTGGGGCAGTATTGCAAGCTCAATTCCGAGCCAATCGTTTCCGTACAAACCAATTATCAAGGAGAAGGGTTATATTCACGACTCGACTGTATTTTCCGTTTGCGCTTACACACCTTTTTAAAGATTTATCGGGTGATCAATAATCAAAAGTAAATAATTTGGAGGGACTTGTTATGGAAGAACATCCAATTCAGGGTTTAATGACAACGGCAATGGAAAGCCTGCAATCTTTAGTAGAAACAAATACAATCATTGGGGATTCAATTGAAACACCTGACGGGAGTACAATTATCCCCGTATCGAAAGTAGGATTTGGCTTTGCGGCTGGAGGAAGTGAATTTAGTCCCCAGTCGACGGAAGGAGACGCAACACTACCGTTTGGCGGCGGAAGTGGTGGAGGAGTTTCCTTAACTCCGATCGCCTTTCTTGTTGTGAAGAATGATGAGATAAAAATGGTGCGTCTCGATCAACATACACAGCTTTATGAAAAGTTCCTCGAAATGACACCGCAAGTCATCGACAAGGTAGAAAAAATCATGAAAGATAAGGGCTCTAAAAAAGATAAAAAGGAAAAAGTGAAAAAGACCAATCCGCTAAATTTTGACATATAGAACGAAAATTCATTCCGCGGAATGCTAGTTGAGTTAATCAGGGTGTTAGCGTCCGTTATCTCCCGCCTAATTATATTTGAAACTATTTGGGAACGGGAGGTTTACGGACGGTTGCACTGTGGGAGGAATGAAAACGGTAACGACAATTTTTATCGCTTTTTCCTAAGTGAAAGATTGGACAAGCGAACGAGGATTATTCATAATAGAGACAAGAGAACTAAATTGGGAGGAAGGATAATAGTGAAGCAAATTACATTCCATAATGATCCAGTAACTTTATTAGGAACAGAAGTGAAAGTTGGGGACGAGGCACCAAACTTTACAGTTCTAGCTAATGATTTGAAAGAAGTTTCCTTAGATGATTATAAAGGGAAAATCAAATTGATAAGTGTAGTGCCTTCCATTGATACAGGAGTATGCTCTGATCAGACGAAACGATTTAATGAAGAAGCGTCTAAGCTTGATAATGTACACGTGTTAACGATTAGCATGGACTTGCCTTTCGCTCAAACACGCTGGTGCGCTGCTGAAGGTGTTAAGAACTTGGACACATTATCTGATCATCGAGATGCTGACTTCGGTGAGAAGTACGGTGTCTTGATTAAAGAACTGCGTTTACTAGCAAGATCAATCTTTGTTGTCGATTCAAACGACAAAGTGACCTATGTAGAATATGTTGATGAAGTTTCAAACCATCCTGACTACGACGCTGCTTTAGAAGCTGTGAAACAAGCGAATTAATCGATATCTCTCTCTGGCGGGAGCCCGAGAGAGATTTTTCGTGTGAAATATATACTATACATGTATGGAGGAAGGGAATGGAAAAGTCAGCCGTAGAGAAACTCTTTGAATGGTTCGACGAGACAACCGAAATCATTCAAGCTCATGTGGATGAGCCGTATTTGAATAGTCTCACTGAAACAATGGATACTATTTTTTATGAAACGCCACATGAAGATTTTGATGATATTTTACGTAAAAAGTTGGACAAGAAAATAGATGAATTCAAGCATATCAATCATTCCAAGCAAGATTTGAAGAAAGCAATCCAGCTTGCAATCTTGAACGGAATGAAAGGATCGGTTCAGGAGCAGCATGTGATGACCCCAGAATCCATCGGTATGATTGTCGCTTATTTGGCAAGTCAATTGATGAAGAACAAAGAGAAAATTCGTCTCTTTGATCCGGCAAGTGGTTCAGGGAATTTGCTCCTTACCGTCATGGAACAATTAGAGCAAGAGTTGAAAGTTTATGCTAGTGAAGTGGATCCGACGCTTATTCAGCTTGCAGTGGGCAGCGCAAATCTTCTCCAGCAGGAAGTTGAATTTTTCCATCAGGACAGCCTCGCACCATTACTCCTCGATCCAGTTGATTTGGTCGTTGCTGATCTCCCGGTTGGATTTTATCCAGATGATATCCGGGCAGGAGATTATGAATTAAAAGCGGAAGAAGGACATTCCTATGCTCATCATTTATTCATTGAGCAAAGTATGAAGTATACGAAAGAAGCTGGATATCTTATTTTTGTTGTGCCTGATTTCGTATTTGAGAGTGATCAATCCGAACAATTGAACCGCTATTTGAAAGAGCATGCACATATTGTCAGTTTTCTTCGTTTACCGGAATCAAGTTTCAAATCATCACGGAATGTAAAAAGCATTTTAGTTCTTCAGAAAAAAGGGGTAAAGACTAATAGTCCGAAGCAGCCGTTATTAGTACAGTTGCCGTCGTTAACCAGTCATAATGCCATGGCAGACATACTTGGACAAATAAATCGTTGGTTTCAAACTTATAAAAATTAAACTTTATATGGTGGAGTGATGGTATGAAAAACGTATTGGCTATTAACGCTGGAAGCTCATCTCTTAAATTTCAATTGATTGAGATGCCTAAAGAAAAAGTATCTGCAATAGGAGTTGTCGAAAGAATCGGCTTGCCTGATTCTATTTTCCAAATAGAAGCCAATGGAAAAAAAGACAAAACGGTTCAAGATATTGTAAATCACGAAGTTGCAGTTAAAATGCTTTTAGAAGCGCTCATCAAAAAAGGAGTTATCCAATCATACGATGAAATCGATGCGGTCGGACACCGTGTTGTGCATGGCGGAGAATATTTCAGTGATTCTGTACTTATTACAGATGAAGTGATTGAAACGATTGAAAAGGTATCTGAACTTGCACCACTGCATAACCCGGCGAATTTAACCGGAATCCGTGCATTTAAGGAAATCTTACCAAATGTGCCGATGGTTGCTGTATTTGATACAGCCTTCCATCAAACAATGCCGAAATCATCTTATTTATATAGCTTGCCGGAGAATTATTATACAGATTACGGTATCCGTAAATATGGATTCCATGGCACATCCCATAAATATGTTTCTGAACGGGCAGCTGAATTAATCGGTGCACCACTTGAAAGCTTGCGGTTAATTTCTTGCCATATCGGTAATGGAGCGAGTGTTACTGCAATCCAAGGTGGAGAGTCGATTGATACATCAATGGGATTCACGCCACTTGCAGGTGTGACAATGGGAACCCGCTCAGGAGATATTGATCCTGCATTGATCCCATATATTATGGAAAAAACGGGGAAATCAGCGGATGAAGTGATTAATGTTTTAAATAAAGAAAGTGGAATGCTAGCATTATCCGGCTTCTCCAGTGACTTACGTGATATTGAGGAGCAGTCAGAGACAAATGAACGAGCAGCACTTGCGCTTACCGTTTTCGCGGAACGTATCCACAAATATCTTGGTTCATATGCTGCGAAAATGTCTGGTGTCGACGCGATCATCTTTACAGCAGGAGTCGGGGAAAACAGTGATACAATCAGAGAGAAGATCTTAACAGGACTTGAATTCATGGGTGTTTACTGGGATCCAAAGCGGAATGATGTACGTGGAAAAGAACAGTTCATCAACTACCCGCATTCCCCGGTAAAAGTAATCGTAATACCGACGAACGAAGAAGTAATGATTGCCCGCGATACAATCAGATTAAGCAGTAACTAAAAAAATGGGACGAGAGGATGAGAAAATCCTTTCGCCCTATTTTTTTACGTTTAAGAAATTATAAAATGAAAATACTGTTTTTGTTTCTTTTGTTTTTTTAAATTACCTAATCACTAATACGTCACATTTTGCATGTCTTGTGATGCTTTCTGAAACGCTACCGATGAGGAAACGTTCGACCGCGTTCATTCCTGTAGCGCCGCAGATGATTAAATCTGCTTTGAAATTCTCTGCAATATCACGCGGGACTTTTACTTTTGGAGAGCCGTATTCGATACATCTTACTAAATCAGTAAGCCCTTCATTTCTCGCTGTTTCAATGTAATTATCCAATAATTCCTTCGCATATTCCTCAGCACGCTCAGAAAGTGTACGGTCATATGCCTCAGCTGTTGCAAAAGTGCGGGAATCGATAACGTGTGCGATAACAAGGCGTGCATCATTGTTTTTAGCGATTTTGATTGCTTTCTTGAATGCTTTCTCAGCAGCTTCAGAACCATCTACAGCGATTACAATATTTTGATATTTCATAGTTATCTCTCCTCTCTACTTTAATTATATACCCTTTCTCGTAACGACACAATCAATAATTGCCAATAAAAATTACAACATTGTTACATTCTTTTGGGCAAGCTAGCAGTAAGGAGGTGATCTTTTTGGATAAAAAAAATAAACATCCGAAGCTGTACACCGATCCAAAAGGTATCGAAGCGGTCAAGAACCAGTTGAATGAAAGTTACCAAAGTGGTGTCATCGAAGACCAGCTCGAAAACAACCGGGGAATACACCATTTCAATAATAAAAGCAGATAAGCATGGATAAATTAATTTAAAACTAAACGAAAATGACTGCGATATAACTATTCTAGCAAGGATTAAATCCCTAACCAGCCCCGTATATTCTCGGGGCGATGTATGAATTTGGTTTGGATTACTTTTCTAGGAGGTTTTGTCGCAGTCATTTTCAAATTATTTTCTGTCTGTTTGATTATGTTAATGCTTTAAAACAATCTTTTTGATACAATTAAATTGTATTGAATAAGCTTACGCAGGAGGTTGCGGGGAATGAGAATCGGTATACCGAAAGAAGTACTTAATAATGAAAACAGAGTCGCTATGGCACCATCCGGCGTCTATTCCTTAATTCAGGCAGGACACCAAGTATTTATTCAACACGGTGCAGGAGAAGGTTCAAGCTTCACGGATGAAGCTTACAAAGAAGTAGGAGCAGTAATTGTTAATACTGCGGAAGAGGCTTGGACACAGGACATGGTGCTCAAGGTAAAAGAACCCCAAGAAAATGAATTTCAATACTTCCGTGAAGGACTCATTTTATTTACTTACTTACATTTAGCAAATGAACCTGAATTAACAAAAGCACTTACAGAGAAGAAAGTGACCGCGCTCGCATATGAAACTGTACAGCTCTCAAATGGTTCCTTGCCATTACTTACTCCGATGAGTGAAGTTGCTGGACGAATGGTTACCCAAGTCGGGATGCAATTCTTAGAAAAAATTAAAGGCGGAAAAGGGATTCTCCTTTCCGGGATTCCTGGAGTTGCTCGAGGAAAAGTTGCAATTATCGGTGGTGGGGTAGTGGGTACGAATGCTGCTAAAATTGCGACTGGCTTAGGTGCAAAAGTTACAATTATTGATTTAAATCCGGATCGATTACGCCAGCTGGATGATATTTTTGGAAATTCCATTACGACCTTAATTTCCAATCCACATAATATCCAAGAAGCAGTGAAAGAAGCAGATCTGGTCATTGGCTCCGTACTTATTCCCGGTGCAAAAGCTCCGGTTCTTGTCACAGAGCAGATGGTGAAGGAAATGACACCGGGTTCGGTCATGGTTGACGTCGCAATTGATCAGGGTGGGAACTTTGAAACGAGTGACCGGATCACGACACATGACGCCCCAACCTTTGTAAAACATGGAGTCGTTCATTATACAGTTGCAAACATGCCAGGAGCTGTTCCGCAAACAGCGACAGTAGGTCTTACGAACGCGACTTCGCCCTATGTACTGCAGATTGCCAATAAAGGATACAAACAAGCGGTGCAGGATAATGAAGCTCTTCGTAGGGGAGTAAACACACTCGGCGGCTATATCACGCACGAAGCTGTTGCCAAAGCCCATGGTATGGAATATAAAGATGTTCAAGAGGTTTTAGATAATTAAAGAAAAAGCACTGGATCCCCCAGTGCTTTTTCTTTAATCGATAATCTGTAAATTTTTCGGGTATGCTGTTAATATCTCGGCACCGTTTTTCGTCATGAACATCATATCTTCAATACGAACACCGCCAGTACCTGGAATATAGATTCCTGGTTCGATGGTGAAGCACATTCCTTCTCTCAAAGCGAGCGTATTATCACTGCTCATCGAAGGATATTCATGGACTTCAATTCCGAGTCCGTGACCAACCCGGTGATTGAAATATTTACCGTATCCTTTCGATTCAATATATTCACGTGCTGCTTGATCGACTTTATTTACTGGCGTTCCGAGCTTCGAAGCTTCAATAGCTTTTTCATTTGCTTGGAGCACCGTCTGATATATTTCTTCTTGTTCCGGTGTAACAGACTTATAGGCAACCGTACGTGTAATGTCTGAGCAATATCCATCAAAAATAACGCCGAGGTCGAATAAGACCATGTCACCTGCAGTTATTTTCTTCTGACCAGGTGTTCCGTGAGGGGAAGCGGTTTTCGCACCGGAGAGGCATGTCGTAGTAAATGACATCTCCTGGATACCTTGCTTTTTCATTTCATATTCAATTAAAGCGATGATATCCAGTTCCGTAGCACCCTCTGTAATAGCTTCTACACCCGTTTTAATGGCGAGATCGGCAAATTGTGCCGCTTGCTTCAACAGTGTATATTCTTTTTTACTTTTAATAACCCGAATATCAGCAAGTATGTTTTCCAAATCGAAGAATTCTACATTTTGGAAGCAAGACGTCAGATTATTGTATCGTTCCAACGTGAAATGGTTATGCTCGATGGCCATTGATGCCGGTAATTTTTCCTGCCCGCGGAGGAAATCATTTAATAACTGCCAAGGGTTTTCATGGTCATGATAACCGATGATCGTATCGTTCCAGCCGGCAGCTTTCGCGTCTTCTACTTCCATGGCAGGAACAACGATTATTGGGTCGATTGTTTCACTGACATATACTGCAATGACCCGCTCATGGGGATCCGTGTAATAATTGCTTAAATAATAGAAGTTAGCTGTAGAAGTTACCAAAGCACTATCAAAGTTATTCCGTTTTAGTTCTTTTATCAATTCTTCTATGCGTGTATTCAAGTAAATCACCTCAAGTAACATATATTACTATCTAGTATAGCACTCTGAATTATTTTTAGCATTTTATATTTTTCTTGAAACCTTTTTTATTCCAAACTCGTATTAATAAGCAAACAGTTCCATATGGATGTTGACCCAATTTGGCTATTCAATTTTAACAATATTTCAAGGAGGAGATTATATGTTTCAATTTTTCAAGCGAATGAAGACGGTAGTAAGTTCAGAACTGAATGCGATGATTGACCGGGCAGAGGATCCGGTTAAAATGCTCGATCAGTTCCTGCGTGATATGGGAGAAGATATCAGAGAAGCGGAGCAAGCTGTTGCCAAGCAGATTGCAAACGAAAAGATGTTAAAGCGGAAAGTAAATGATACACAAGCATTAGTGGACCGTCGTCAGGAACAAGCGGAAAAAGCAGTAGAAGCGGGGAATGACGACTTGGCCCGTCGTGCACTTCAGGATAGACGGGAGCATGAAGGAACACTCGCAACGCTCACCGAGTCTTGGGAAAAAGCCCAAGCAGATGTAGAGTCTCTACGTGATAAGCTTGACGAAATGAAGCGGGAATATAATGAAATGCGATTGAAGAAGGATTCCCTAAAAGCCCGTGCGGAATCTGCGAAAACAAGAACAAAAATGAATCGTACAATGTCATCCATCAGCAGTGATGATTCCCGTCAAGGATTTGAGCGTATGGAAGAGAAAGTATTACGTTTCGAAGCGGAAGCAGAAACGTCCGAAGACCTTTCTCAAGCAAGCCGTACTTTGGATGATGATTTCAGGGATTTAGTTACGAATGATGTAGATGATGAACTTGCAGCGCTGAAGCAGAAAATGGGTAAGGGCGACAGCGAAAAAGGTGAATAAGGAATAGAAGGCACCGTTTAATGCGGTGCTTTTCTTATGGATAACTTGTTATCGCTTAACATTCTTTAGACAGTATGTTTTAATTTTAGTATAGATAGAATTTTTTCTAAAAGGGAGAGATAGTAAATGAAAGTATCTTATCATGGTCATTCCGTCGTTAAAGTTGAAACAGGAAAACATACGCTATTAATCGATCCATTTATTACGGGAAATGAAGCTTGTGACTTAGATCCGAATACTGTAGAAGCAGATGCTATTTTACTAACTCACGCGCATAACGATCATGTAGGGGACACGCTTGAAATTGCTAAACGGACGGGAGCATTAGTCGTTGCCCCGAATGAACTCGCCGTATACTTAGGAACAAAAGGAATTGAAACCCATCCTATGCATATCGGTGGATCCCGGGAATTTGACTTCGGTAAGGTGAAATTTACCCAAGCATTCCACGGTTCGTCTTACACTGACAATGATGGTTCTATCATTTATGGCGGAATGCCAGGAGGAATTCTATTCACCGCAAACGGGAAAACAATTTATCATGTTGGAGATACAGCGCTATTTACCGATTTGAAGATGTATGGTGAAATGAATGATATTGAAGTTGCATTTATTCCAATCGGTGATAACTTTACGATGGGGCCGGAGGATGCACTTATTGCAGCGGATTGGATCAATGCAAAAGTAAGTGTGCCAGTCCATTACAATACGTTCCCGGTGATTGAACAAGACGCGGACGCTTGGGCAAGCAAGGTGAAAACTGGAGAAGGACGAGCCTTGAAGGTTGGAGAGTCTATAGAACTATAAACTTCTGAAAAATAGTAAACATAAAGACTATATAAATGCTCAGCATGCGTTTATATAGTCTTTTTTTATCACGCATTAACGATCTACAATACCCCCGCCTCTAAACAGGAGGTAAGCCTAACATGTGAAGGTGGGGGATATATAGTCCGCAAATCCCTGATTCTGTTCAACTAACATTCAGTGGCGGAGGTAAGGAAACCCCCACTGAATGAAGTTTCACTTTATGTTTTTTGCTAAATTTACTAATTAAGCTAACTATTTCTATGGATTGGTGCTATAATCACAGGCATAAAGGTTTATTTTTTTTATGATTTAGGGGAGTGCACATAATGGAGTTATTCTTATCAATTATATTTTTTCTGTTTGGTGCGACTTTCGGGTCGTTTTTTAATGTGGTAGGGATTCGCTCACCAAAAAGTGAAACGTTCGTTAATGATCGGTCTTACTGTCCGAAATGTAAGAAAACCTTGACGTGGTATGAACTAATCCCAATTATATCTTACCTATTACAACGAGGGAAATGCCGAAATTGTAATGAAAAGATATCCGTAATTTATCCTGTTGTAGAGAGTCTTACTGGTGCTCTGTTTGTACTTAGTTACCTAACGATAGGATGGAACGCTGAGCTTGTAACCGCACTGTTACTCGTCTCGATGCTGATGATTATCTTCGTCTCAGATATCCATTATATGATCATTCAAAATAAAATTTTGTTGTTTTTTCTTCCGCTGTTTATTATTTTGCGCTTTATTGTGCCACTCGACCCTTGGTGGTCACCGATTGCAGGAGCAGTTGTTGCTAGTGTACTCCTAGCATTGATTATTTTAGTTAGCAGGGGCGGAATGGGAGCAGGGGATATGAAGTTATTTGGGGTACTCGGGATTGTTTTAGGCTTACATAATGTGCTGCTCGCTTTCTTTTTAGCCTGTCTGATTGGAGCGATCGTTGGAAGTTTATTGATCGCTTTAAAGATTGTAAAGCGAAAACAACCGATTCCTTTTGGACCTTATATTGTGGTGGGAGCTTTGATTGCTTATTTTTATGGGGAAGAAATTATTCAACTATATACCAGCTTTTTCTAGTAGATGGATCCCTATAACAAGTGCATTCATAAAATATACTAAATTCTTGCTTCTGTTCTTTTAAATACTTAAACCTCATAAACTAATAGCAACGAAAGGAGGGGCCACACATGAAAAACCAACCAATCCTCCGACTTCTGCTTGCAGGTTTCATGCTTTATTTTGCCTGGCCGAAAATCCCACAAGCGACATCAACCCTTGAGATGACTTATTGGGCGATGTGGCTGTTGTTCTTTCTTGCAGTAGTTGGAGCTAATTTTGCAAATCTTTTACAAATGATACAACCACCAGTAATGGAACAGACAGTAGAGGAAAACAAAGTTCGTGACAAACATTGAGTTATTACGCCTTAAACTGTATAATTGAATTAAAACTTTGGTATAGTACAGATGAGGCGGTGTTAACAATGGCTACAAAGCACGAAATGATTTTACAACACATTTTATCGTTGGAAGTTGGCCAGAAAATCTCCGTACGTCAAATAGCGAAAGATCTGGATGTTAGTGATGGAACCGCATATCGGGCAATTAAAGAAGCGGAAAATCAAGGACTCGTAAGCACGATTGAGCGGGTAGGAACTATCCGTATTGAAAAGAAGAAAAAAGAAAATTTCGAGCGACTGACGTTTGCAGAGGTTGTTAATATAATTGATGGACAAGTTTTAGGTGGCAGGGAAGGGCTGCATAAAACACTTAGTAAGTTTATAATCGGTGCCATGCAGCTGGAGGATATGATGCGTTATACCGACGCAGGTTCCTTACTTATTATCGGGAACCGGGTGGAAGCGCATTATAGTGCGCTAAAAGCTGGAGCGGCTGTGTTAATAACTGGAGGATTTGATACAGACGAGAAGAATAAAAGGCTTGCGGATGAAACGGATTTACCAATCATCTCAACAAGCTATGATACGTTTACCGTAGCATCGATGATCAACCGAGCAATATATGACCAGCTCATTAAGAAAGAAATTATTTTTGTTGGAGATATTGCGACACCATTGGAAGAAACATTTTATCTTAAAACGAGTGACAAAGTGAAAGATTGGTATAAGCTGAATAAAGAGTCAACGCATACACGTTTCCCTGTTATTGATAGCAAAAAGCAAGTTGTCGGTATGGTTTCGTCTAAAGATATTGTTGGCCAAGACGAGAACTTGGGGATTAATAAATTGATGAGTAAGAAACCCCATGTTGTCCAGTCCAAGACATCACTTGCTTCAGCATCCCATACGATGGTCTGGGAAGGTATTGAGCTATTGCCTGTAGTGGATGAATCAAGGGAATTGACCGGTGTTGTATCACGGCAGGATGTGTTAAAGGCGATGCAGCAGATTCAGCGGCAGCCGCAAGTTGGGGAGACGATCAGTGATATTATTAATAGTAATATCGTCGCTAGTGAAGATAATCCCCATGTGTTTATTTCAAAGGTTGTCCCACAGATGACGAATCATCTCGGTACATTAGGTCATGGTGTATTTACCGCGCTAATTATTGAAGCGAGCAGCCGACTATTGATGGATACTCGGAAAGCAGATCTTTCCATTGAAAATATAACGGTTTACTTTACCAAGCCGGTACAAATCGATAGTGATTTAAGTATCCACCCAAAAATCCTTGAAATCGGCCGGTTGTATGCGAAGATTGATGTTGAAGTATATGATGATCGTATATTAATTGGTAAAGGGCTTTTGATGGCTCAACTCATCAGTCGATAAAACAATGCCGGAAGAAGCTTACGCAAGCAGTAAGCCATTTAGGCTATGCCAGGTGCAGATTGGACGTGGCTAGTACAGGCAACTTTAGTTAACCATAGCACCTTAATTATATAAATTTCTGAATGAAAAATGCCCCCACTTGCTGGGTGCACTTTTCATTCAGATGGATGGAGTCTGCGATATTCATTCTTGTAATGTTTCGATTCGTTATATCCACGGACAATTTGCATACCGCCCAAGATGGCGAAGACGATTCCGATGATTATGGAAAGTACACTTTCGTAAAAGAAATATTGGTTGATACCGAAAAGAAGAATGAACGCACCGAGACAGAGGCGGGATCTTCCATTAAAATATTTCTGCGTTAAGATATCTTTGCTTTTCACAATTGCAACCTTATAATAAACATATAAGACAATGGAAATAACAATACCGATAGGGAATATAATCATTCAATCTCTCCTATATATGCATTCTATGAAACCATACATTGCGATCACAAGTCTATTTTAACTTGTTTTCATTTATAATGCCAGTTCGTTCCGATTAAAAGAGAGAAGAATGCTTAACAAGATGGTAAGATTGGAGCTGTAGTATGGAGAAGCAAGCAATTATTAAAGAAATTAAACAAAATGACACGATAATTATCCACCGGCATGTTCGACCGGATCCGGATGCTTTAGGTTCGCAGGCGGGGTTGAAAGAAATCATTCAATCTTCTTTCCCGGAGAAAGAGGTTTATATCGTTGGGGAAAATGATCCTGAATTCGACTATCTTGTGAAAATGGATACTGTTCTTGATGCGACATATGAAGGGGCGCTTGTTATTGTTTGTGACACAGCGAATACACCGCGAGTTGATGACGGGCGTTACGTGAAAGGGAAAAAAATAATAAAAATCGATCATCATCCGAATGTTGATCATTATGGTGATATTCAGTGGGTAGATACAACAGCAAGTTCAACGAGTGAGATGATTTATGCGTTATACGAAGCAGGGAAAGAGGATGGACTTGTTTTAAATGATGAAGGAGCGCGAATGCTGTATGCAGGGATTGTCGGAGATACGGGCAGATTCCTTTTTCCAAGTACAACGAAGAAAACATTCCAATATGCTGCGGAACTCGTGACGTATCATTTCAACCGCTCGGAATTATATGAGAATCTCTATAGTGTAGAGACGCATATTCTCCGCTTGAGAGGATATATTTTAAAAGAATTTGAAATGTATGATTCAGGCCTTTGTGCTGTGAAATTAACGAAGGAGTTGCTTGAAGCGTTCCAAGTTTCACCAGATGAGACTGGGCAGCTTGTTCAAGTCTTCGGAGATGTAAAAGGGATTAAAGCATGGGTCATTTTTGTTGAAGAAGATGAATTGATTCGGGTTCGTCTCCGTTCGAAAGGACCGATCATTAATGATATCGCAGCTAAGTATGAAGGTGGAGGGCATCCGATGGCGTCTGGTGCAACCATTTATAATTGGGAAGATGCTGATCGGGTCATCCATGATCTAGATGAAGCTTGTAAAAATTATTCGAAATAACCCAGACTTCTTTACCGTCTGGGTTATTCCCAATTCTTTGGATCCTCACGTTGGGGGATAATCCAACAGCCAGCAGGAGTCTTATCAAACACCACATTCAAATTTTCCTTTGCAACATCCCGTTCGAGTAACCGAATAAGTTCTGGGGATTCAGCAAATGCATTTTCCCCGTTTTTCAACTGTTCAATTTTTTGATTTAATAATGACTTTGTAGGTATGACCATTGCGCTTATCCTCCTTTACCACGTATTAACGGTCTGTAATATCCCCACATCTAAACATGTGGGAACCCAAAATGTCAAGGTGGGGATAAACAGTCCGTAAATCCCTGATACTGTTCAACTAACATTCAGTGGGGAGGTAAGGAATTCCCCACTGTAATGAAGTTTCACTTTATCATTCATCCTATGGGCTTTTGACAAATAGGTTCCTATTCTTCTCGAAAAATGTTCAATTCGCTATACTAGCGTCAGCAACGATTCTAAGCTTCGGGGCAAAGATTAAGCGGGTAATGGAGAAATGGTACGTGACATTATCTATTGTGAAGGCTTTGTTCTCAATTGCCGAGATGAGCAATTCTTCATTAGAAGATACGATAAGAATATCAGTGCCAATTAGGTGGCTGATTTCTTCCTTGATTAATGTTTTCAGCTGGGAGACGAGCAAGCTGTCATTCTTCAACACATCCGGATTGGAAATCGTAATTTCAATTTCTTCTATCGCTAGTTCGGTGTCCTGATCTTCCTGGCTCTCAAGCAATACTTTATTCTGTTGCCTTAAGTCGATAATTTCCTCGCCTAACTGATAATTCTCTGCTAGTAAGTCTTCATACATGACACCGTACATATAAATTAAAACGAAATAACTAATAAGGCCGCCGGCAAGAACACCGATGAAGAATCGTTGCCATTCCGGGCGTTTATAATAAGGGGGGAAGTGCATTTACGACATCCCTTTCTCGGTAAGCCATTCAATAATTGTAATGCCAACCTTTACTCCTCCCATTGCTGAGATGATGAGGAGAACCTGTTTCACTAGGTCAAAAGTTGAACCATCGAGTAAACCTCTCTCTACATTCGCAATTGCATCGAACGTTCCACCGATTGCTGCTACAATCGCCCAAATACGCAGCCGGTCCGCGATTCTTGTCATGGATGATAACGGGGCTTCCCCGGTTGCAAAGTCGCCGATACTCCCGATAACCGAACCGCCAAGGATTACGCCAAGTGCGATGAAAAAACAATGGATAAATGCTGCGAAAAACCGTTCCTCCATGATGCGCTTCACTCCTTTTAGCATGTCCTTTAATATTTTATGTGCCGATTGTTGCGTTTATGAACCTCCTGAGAATAACGGGAGAAAAATACGTAAGCGTATGCTTGTTCTTATATTATTGTTATAATAGAAGTCAGTGAAAAGAAGGTGGGATTGTATGTCTTACATACATTTACAAGTTAGAAGCGGCTATAGCCTGATGAACAGTACAATTACCATTGAAAAGTTACTAAATAAAGCGAAAGAGCTACAATTTCCGGCACTTGCCCTCACGGATGAAGGAGTACTTTACGGCACGATTCCTTTTTACCGGGCATGTCAGAAGGCAGGAATTAAGCCGATCATTGGCTTGATTGTACCGGTTGCAACGGATGAACAAGGATCGGTTTCGAAGCTTACCTTACTTGCAAAGGATAATAATGGGTATCATCAGCTAATGCGTTTGAGTACATTTCTGCAAACGGGAGATAGAGCGGCACTCTCCTTGGAAGATCTAGCAAATCATTCGGCAGAACTTATAGGTATCCTACCACTTAAGGATACGGAACTTTCTTCTAAATTGAGTGAGAATAGTTTCCAGGATGTAAAAGAGTATTTGCATGCATTTGAAGGGTTATTTGGAGCGGAAGACTTTTACATTGGTATCGAAGAAGGTGGGAGATCCACTACGCTACTCAAGGCTTATGCTGATACATATCCAACCAACATTACAGCTATCACCGACGTCCATTATCTCGAGGAAAAGGATGTATACAGTTATGATTGTCTTCTTGCTATGAGAAGCAGCAGGCAGTGGGATATGCAATTGTCAACTCCGGCTTTACAGAATAAGCATTTACGCACTGTGCAGGAAGTAGAGCTAGAACTTGGAGAAATTTTCCCTGAAGCAATTCGTGAATCGGTAAAAATTGCAGAGAAATGTTCGGTTGAAATTGATTTTACGAAACGATTCCTTCCAACTTATCCGCTCAAAGAAGGGGTAGATGTACATACCTATTTAAAAGAACAATGCTATTTGAAACTAGAGGAAAAGTACGAGAAAACGACGCCAGAAATTAAAGAGCGTTTAAATTATGAACTAGCTATCATTAAGGCGATGGATTTTAGTGATTATTTCTTAATTACAGCTGATATTATTGCTTATGCCAAAGAAAAAGGAATCGTTGTCGGTCCAGGGCGGGGTTCTTCAGCAGGCTCCCTTGTTGCTTATACGCTCGGGATTACGGCTGTCGATCCTATAAAATATGATTTACTGTTTGAACGTTTCTTAAATCCGGAAAGGCAGACGATGCCAGACATTGATATCGACTTTTCCGACGAGAGACGTGATGAGGTCATTGCGTATGTCAGGGAAAAGTATGGTAAGGAGCATGTTGCCCAAATTATTACGTTTGGTACATTTGCAGCAAGATCATTAATTAGGGAATTGATAAAGACGCTTGACGTGGAACAACAAGATGCAAGATTTATTTTAAAGGAAATTGCCACCCAGCCGTCGAATTCTATAGTAGAGATGATGAAAGGTCTCCCGGAATTAACGGATTATATTAAGCAATCCACTAAGTTGAAGCTATTATTTTCTATAGCTGTCCGTTTGGAAGGTTTGCCACGTCACATCTCAACCCATGCGGCAGGTGTTGTTATAAGTGAACGGCCATTACGTGACCACGTCCCACTTACAACTGGATCAGGTGAAACTTATTTAACTCAGTTTGCCATGAATGATCTCGAAGCAGTTGGTCTTTTGAAGATGGACTTTCTCGGTCTAAGGAATCTGTCTTTACTTGAAAAAGTCATTCAATCGGTCAACTATACGCGGAAAGAACCACTCCGTTTAGAAGCAATCCCTGTCGAAGATGCAGAAACGTTTAAACTCCTGCAGGAAGGTCGGACGAATGGAGTTTTCCAATTGGAGTCAGCTGGGATGAAGCGAGTATTAAAAGAGTTACAGCCGACCGATTTTGAAGATATTGTTGCGGTCAATGCCCTTTACCGGCCAGGTCCAATGGATTTCATCCCGACTTATATCGCAAGGAAAAATGGACAGCAGACTGTCGAGTATCCCCACCAAGACTTAGAGCCAATCTTGGAATCGACCTATGGTGTGCTCGTTTATCAGGAGCAGATTATGCAAATCGCAAGCAGAATCGCTGGTTTCAATCTAGGGGAGGCAGATATTCTACGGCGGGCCGTCAGTAAGAAAATTTATGCAGTCATGGAAGAAGAGCGCCAGGCATTTATTGAAGGTTGCTTGAACAATGGTTATACAAAGCAAGTGGCTGAGGAAATATTCAGTTGGATTGTCCGTTTTTCCAATTACGGATTCCCGCGTAGTCATGCGGTTGCTTACAGTAAGATTTCATATCAATTAAGCTACTTAAAAGCAAATTATCCTGCAAGCTTTTTTGCCGAAATTCTAAGTGCAGCTCGGAATCAGCAGGATAAAATTCAGCTTTACTTAAAAGAGATGCATGAGATAGGTCTGGAACTTTTGCCACCATCGATTAATCAGAGTTTCGGTAAGTATTCAGTGGAAAAGGGGCGGATCCGGATGGGACTGCGCTCGATTAAAGGAATAGGTGGGGATGCAATTAGGGCTATTATCGAGACGAGGAGAAAGGCACGTTTTAAAGATTTGTTTGACTTTTGCCTAAGGGTGCCAAGCGAAACAGTGAAGCGTTCCACGATTGAAAACTTGATCCTTGCCGGCGCCTTTGATGACTTGTATGGCAACCGTGCAAGTTTACTTGCCTCCATTGATCAGGCGATGGAGCAAGGAGAATTATTCCGTGAATTTTATGACCAGCCCAATCTTTTTGAAAACCAACTTAGTCTAGAAGGAAATTATGTAGACATAGAAGATTTCACTGTCGCGAAGAAGCTTCAAGATGAGAAGGAATTGGTTGGGATGTATATTTCCAGTCACCCGCTGAAAAATTATCGTACCAGGCTTCGTGCGAGTGGTTACATGCAACTCGCTGCACTAAAGCATCTCTTAAGAAAGAATGATACGAAGATTGTTGTGATCATTCAGGAGATAAAGCAAATTCGAACGAAGCGCGGTGAACAGATGGCATTTCTTGTGATTGCGGATGAACAGGATACACTGGATGCTGTCATCTTCCCTGATACGTATAGGGAAGTAAAGCGCTGGCTTGAGGAGGAGCAGCTTGTAGCCATTACGGGTAGAGCGGAAGAAAGAAATGGTCGCTTACAATTTGTTGTGCAGAATATGGAACTTTTCAATGAAGAGAATCTTGAACAAAAGTCAGAAAAAATTATTTTCATCAAATCGACGAAAGAAACGAATCCGGATGCACTTAAAGTCATTGATCGAATTGCTAAAGAGCATCCAGGGGGTACAGCGATTATTTTATATAATGAAGCACAGAATCAATCATATAAATTAAAGGAAAATTATTTCCTCCATCCATCTAGCGCTACCTTGAACAAGTTACGGACTTATTTCGGAAAAGACAATGTCGTCATGAGAAAAGTCTAGTCTTGTACGAAGCTTTACAGAAGTTTCTCATTTGATATAATATAGAAGTTGCAGGTGGTCTGACCACTAAAACGAACCGTTAACCGTCTAAATATGGGAATATTTAAAGGGGAGATTATAATCATGGCAAGCCTAAGAGATGAAGCATTACATATGCACAAAGTGAATCAGGGTAAGTTATCGGTTGAGTCGAAAGTTCAGGTGAACGATGCAAAAGATTTAAGTCTCGCCTATTCACCAGGTGTAGCAGAGCCTTGTAAAGAAATTTACGATCGTACGTCTCGTGTATACGACTACACGATGAAAGGAAATATGGTTGCTGTCGTTAGTGATGGCTCAGCAGTGTTGGGGCTTGGTAATATCGGACCGGAAGCAGCACTTCCTGTTATGGAAGGGAAAGCTGTCTTGTTTAAGAGCTTCGCAGGGGTTGATGCGTTTCCGCTTTGTTTAGCAACTCAAGATGTGGATCAGATTGTGAATACAGTAAAACTGCTGGAGCCCACTTTCGGTGGTGTGAACCTGGAAGATATTGCTGCACCAAACTGCTTCATCATTGAGGAGCGCTTGAAGGATGAAACGAATATTCCGATTTTCCATGATGATCAACATGGAACAGCAATTGTTACGGTTGCAGGCTTAATTAATGCACTTAAACTTGTCGATAAGAAATTTAAAGACATTAAAGTCGTATTAAGCGGAGCAGGAGCCGCGGGGATTGCGATTGCCCGATTATTAGAGAGCTTTGGTGTACGCAATATGGTAATGACAGATTCCCGTGGGGCAATTTATGACGGCAGAAGCTATGGAATGAATGAGATTAAAGAAATGGTTGCCCAATTTACAAACCTTGACAAGGAGGAAGGCACGCTTGAAGACATGCTGAAAGATGCCGACGTATTTATTGGCGTTTCTGTTGCGGGTGCTCTTACAGAAGGAATGATTGCGAAGATGAATAAGAATCCAATCATCTTTGCTATGGCAAATCCAGAACCGGAAATAATGCCAGAGGAGGCAAAGAAAGCAGGCGCGAAAGTGATTGGCACTGGTCGCTCTGATTTCCCGAACCAGGTGAACAACGTATTGGCATTTCCGGGAATTTTTCGTGGGGCACTAGAAGTACGTGCAACAAGAATTAATGAAGAGATGAAAGTAGCTGCGGCAGAAGCAATTGCTTCTCTGATATCGGACGAAGATTTGAATGAGGACTATGTGATTCCTGCACCATTTGATGCACGTGTTGCTCCAATTGTAGCAAAAAGTGTTGCGAAAGCTGCAATGGAATCGGGTGTTGCCCGTATTCAGGTCGATCCGGAAGAAGTAGCAGAGAAGACGAGAGAACTAACAGGGAATTATGAATAAGAGATGAAGAAGCTTGAGAAGGGATAGATGTTTAAGGTGTCAAATCCTTCCAAACCAAAAGTATATCAAGGTGTGCTAGAGGAATTACGGGTCTATATTAAAGACAATCATCTATCACCTGGTGATAAACTGCCTTCGGAACGAGAATTAGCCGATAAATTACAGGCAGGCAGATCTTCCGTCAGAGAAGCATTACGTGCACTCGAATTATTAGGGCTGATTGAAACCCGTCGCGGTGAAGGTACATTTTTAAGATCCTATCAATCGTTACAGTCTGTGGAATTATTATCTTCATTTATTTTATTAGCAGATAGGACAAGAGATGAACTCCTTCAAGTAAAAACTATGATTGAAAAAGAAGCGGTGAAGTTAGCATGCCCGAATATGGATGAAGTTGCAAGGTCCAAGTTGAACGCTTCGATCAACCAGACAACTGTACTTGAGGAAAAACATACAATTTTTTTCACTTATTTACTTAAAAAAGCGAATAATCAATTATTGCTAAAAATCTGGATGCTGTTGGAAGAATTCTCAAGTTCCATCACAAAAGCTCATTATGATGAGCATTTTTATAACCAATTAATGGAACTCTTGGCAAAAAAGGATTACGATGCCATAGAAGAGTTATATAAACAGCAAGATCATCAATTATATGACTAAATCCGAATAGCTTACAAATTATGACAGTATTTTCTTCTTGGATAAGCTATGATGTGGAAGAGATATGCAAAGCACGCTGTTAGAAAGAAGGAGGTATGATCTTGCTAAAAGATATATTTGGCAAGCGCAGACGATATGCATCGATACCCAGTGAACAAGGGAAGATGGATGTTCCGGAAGGTCTCATGCAGAAATGTAGAGGATGTAATAAAATCTTTTACAGAAAAGAAGTGAAGAAATCCCTTCATGTCTGTACGAACTGCGGCTACCATCATCCACTTACCGCTTGGGAGCGGATTGATAGCCTCTTTGATGTAGACACATTTGTTGAATGGGATGCAGAGATCTCTTCTGCCAATCCGCTAAACTTCCCGGATTATATAGAAAAAATAGAAAAAGACCAAAAGAAAACGGGCTTAAATGAAGGGGTAGTAACTGGAAAAGGTTTAATTGACAGCCATCCAACTGCCTTTGCCGTAATGGACTCGAACTTCCGAATGGGAAGTATGGGTTCAGCAATTGGTGAGAAAATTGCCCGCGCGGTTGAAAATGCAAGAAAAGAAGAAATTCCGTTCATTATTTTCTCAGCATCAGGAGGCGCAAGAATGCAGGAAGGTGTTCTAAGCCTTATGCAAATGGCTAAGACGTCGATTGCTATCAAGCGATTCAGTGATGCAGGAGGATTAATGATTTCTGTTATGACCCATCCGACTACAGGAGGAGTGTCAGCAAGTTTCGCATCTATCGGTGATTATAATTTCGCTGAACCAGGTGCATTAATTGGCTTTGCAGGCAGAAGAATTATTGAACAAACAATCAGGGAAAAGCTTCCCCAGGATTTCCAGACCGCCGAATTCCAGCTGAAGCACGGACAATTGGATAAAGTAATCCACCGGAAAGAAATGCGTAATACGCTTGCCCAGTTGCTGAAGTTGCATGAGAAGGGTGGAGAATAAGAAATGAAGCACGTATTGGATTTTGAAAAACCGGTAGTCAATTTAAGAGAAAAAATTGCCGAGTTGAAAAAGATCACACAAGATAGCGAAATGGATTTAACGGATGAAATCTCAACCCTTGAAGAAAGATTAAAGGTGTTGGAAGATGATATATATGGGAATTTGAAACCGTGGGAACGGGTGCAGATGGCAAGACATGGCGAGCGTCCGACGACACTTGATTATATCGAACGTTTATTCACTGATTTCATCGAATTCCATGGAGACCGTTTATTTGGAGATGATGCCGCTATTGTCTCTGGTATTGCTTTTTATAAAGACAAGCCAGTTACCATCATCGGACACCAACGTGGTAAGGATACGAAGGAAAATATCCGTCGTAACTTTGGGATGCCACATCCAGAAGGGTACCGGAAGGCATTACGCCATATGAAACAAGCCGAGAAATTTAATCGGCCAATTATTTGTTTTATCGATACGAAGGGGGCTTACCCTGGAAAAGCAGCAGAAGAACGTGGGCAAAGTGAGGCAATCGCAAGAAATCTAATGGAAATGGCAGGTCTAACCGTCCCGATTGTATGTATTGTCATCGGGGAAGGCGGTAGTGGAGGAGCCCTTGCTCTTGGTGTTGGAGATTACATTCACATGCTTGAGAACTCAACCTATTCCGTTATCTCGCCTGAGGGAGCAGCGGCGCTCCTTTGGAAGGATGCTAGTTTAGCTAAACACGCGGCGGAAACGATGGGAATTACTTCCTACGATTTGAAGAAACTTCATGTCATAGATGAGATTATTCCGGAACCGCGGGGTGGTGCACATCGTGATGTCGATGAACAGGCAAAATTTATCGATACAGTCCTATCAAAATCCCTCAAGACACTAGCTACATACGATGAAGAGGAATTATTAGAAAAAAGATGGGAAAAATATAAACAAATTGGTGACTACATGAATCGATAAAAAATAGGCGGTGCTTTGTCTTTTTAGTGACAAGCGCCGCGTTTTTTGTTATTTTGGCGGTGAAATAATTGCTATTTTGCCGTTTTTTATTTATCTTTAATGTAGTGAGGTAAAATGATACAGGGTATACAAAATTAATAGTACAGTTTTTCCTTGCTTGAGAATAGATGTAAAAGTTGAACTCATGCTTGTACTCATAAAACCTATATTCGAGGTGAAGAAGATGAAACGAATTGGAATATTAACAAGTGGAGGCGACGCTCCGGGAATGAATGCAGCAATCCGGGCAGTCGTACGTAAAGGTATTTATCATGGACTGGAATTGTACGGCATTAAGTACGGTTACCAGGGATTGATGGAGGGACGAATCGAAAAAATGGAAATCGGCTCGGTTGGAGATATTATCCAGCGGGGTGGGACGATGCTTTATTCAGCCAGAAGCGATGAATTTAAAACTGATGCAGGCCAGGAAAAGGCAATTGAGCAGCTGAAGAAATTCAAAATTGATGGCCTCGTTATTATTGGCGGAGATGGAAGCTTCCTTGGTGCGGAGGCACTTACTAAAAAAGGCTTCCCTTGTATTGGAGTCCCTGCGACGATTGATAATGATATAAAGGGTACAGATTTTACAATCGGTTTTGATACAGCACTGAATACCGTTATTGAAGCAATTGATAAAATCCGTGATACAGCTACTTCGCATGAACGTACCTACATAATTGAGGTAATGGGTAGAGACGCGGGCGACCTTGCATTATGGGCAGGGCTAGCTGGTGGAGCAGAAAGTATCCTTATTCCTGAAAATAGGGAGGACTTCGATAGTATCGTTGATCGTTTGAAACGCGGCCACCAACGTGGGAAGCGTCATAGTATCATTCTCCTCGCTGAAGGAGTAGGTAGCGCTTTTGATTACGGTAAAAGAATTGAAAAGGCGACACAACTCGAAACACGGGTAACGGTTCTTGGCTATATTCAACGTGGAGGCTCGCCTACCGGAGCAGATCGTGTGCTTGCAAGTAGACTAGGAGCTCGCGCAATGGAGCTTTTAATGAATGGAAAAGCGGGTAGAATGGTTGGCATAGAGAATAATCATCTCGTTGACTATGCCATTCATGATATCTTTGACAAGCCAAGTACAGTTCATGAAGAAATGTACACTTTATCGAAAGAGTTGTCGATTTAGCATATACAAGGAGGAATTACATTGAGAAATACAAAGATAGTATGTACTATTGGTCCTGCTTCTGAATCGGTGGAAACATTAGAGCAATTGATGGATGCAGGTATGAACGTTGCAAGATTAAACTTCTCCCACGGTGACTATGAGGAACATGGTGCCCGTATTAAAAACATCCGTGAAGCAGCAGCGAATCGAAATAAAAATGTTGCAATTCTATTAGATACGAAGGGGCCAGAAATCCGTACAAACCGCTTCAAAGGTGGTAAGGCGGAAATACAATCTGGCAGCACTGTTTATATTGCAATGGATGAGGTCGAAGGAAATGCGGAACGGTTTTCTGTTTCTTATCCAGGATTGATCAATGACGTTTCAGTTGGTTCGAAGATTTTACTAGATGACGGTCTGATCGAGCTAGAAGTTGTTTCAATCGATAAAGAAAATAATGAAATTGCAACAAAAGCTCTAAACTCGGGAGAAATTAAAAATACAAAAGGTGTGAACGTACCAAACGTATCGTTGAACCTTCCGGGTATGACGGAAAAAGATAAAGAAGATATTATTTTCGGTATTAAAAACAATGTCGATTTCATTGCGCCATCCTTTATCCGCCGAGCATCTGATGTACTGGAAATTCGTCAAGTGCTGGAAGAACATCTTGGCAACAGGATCAACATCATTCCTAAGATTGAGAACCAAGAAGGTGTAGACCGCATTGAAGAAATTTTAGAAGTAAGTGACGGCCTCATGGTTGCGCGTGGGGACCTTGGTGTAGAGATTCCTGCTGAGGATGTGCCACTTGTACAGAAGGAATTAATTAAAAAATGTAATCTTGTAGGTAAACCAGTTATCACTGCTACACAAATGCTCGATTCAATGCAGCGTAACCCGCGACCTACACGTGCAGAAGCTTCAGACGTAGCAAATGCTATCTTTGACGGAACGGATGCAATCATGTTATCTGGTGAGACTGCAGCAGGTATGTATCCTGTTGAATCAGTCCAAACGATGAACAATATCGCACTAAAAACAGAATCTGCACTCCAGCATAAAAATATTTTAAGCGAGCGCTCGAAGCTTGTTGAAATGACAATTACAGAGGCAATTAGCCAGTCGGTAACTCATACGGCGATGAACTTAGATGTCCAAACAATTATTACTCCAACAGAAAGCGGTCATACCGCGCGTATGATTTCCAAGTATCGTCCGAAACAGACGATTTTAGCTGTTACGTTTAATGAACGTGTAAATCGCCAACTCGCACTTGTGTGGGGTGTACACCCAGTTCAAGGGGAGAAGACAGATTCCACTGACGAAATGCTAGATGTTGCGATTGAACGTGCATTATCAGCCGGTATTTGCAGTCATGGTAACCGTGTAATTATTACAGCTGGTGTTCCAGTAGGTGAAAGTGGTACGACGAACTTACTGAAAGTCCATATCATTGGAGATGTGCTTGCAAAAGGTCAAGGAATCGGCCGTCAAAGTGCTTACGGTAAAGCAGTAATTGCGCTTAACAAAGAAGAAGCTATTCAAAAGGTTTCTTCCGGCGATATTCTCGTTACTTATGGTACAGATCGTGATATGATGCCAGCAATTGAAAAAGCCGGCGGAATTATTACAGTAGAAGGTGGATTAACTTCACATGCTGCAGTAGTCGGTCTAAGTCTTGGCATTCCAGTCATCGTTGGAGTGGAAAATGCTTTAGAATTGCTGAAAGACGGTCAAGACATAACAATTGATGGTACAAAAGGCGATATTTATGATGGCCATGCAAGCGTACTGTAATTAAAGTGATAAGCAATGTTTTTCTAGTGAAGAGAAGCATTGCTTATTCTTCTATAATTAACTTCTACACAAAAAATCAAAATAGAACACTTTCACTCAGCATAAGTATTTTGTGCATTAAACAGTAATCCAAATCACGCCTTTCCTCGGAGCAGTCCAGACACCTCGAGACTCCTGCAGGAGGAAAGGCATAGGTGAGACCCCGCAGTACGCAAAGCGTACGAGGAGGCTCATCAGCCGCCTGCGGAAAGCGAGAGGTGTCTGGACTGCGGACCCCGGAAAGAGAGTTGCACTTACGCTGAATGAAAGTATAAACGATTCTGGATAAGTTCCATAAGGATTGGCTGGAAGGTTAAGGCTGTAAAAGCTGGTTCTATATCATAAAGTTAGCGTGAAAGGTTGTGAAGGATATGCGAAATTTTTTAATTGGCTTTCTTTTATTCAGCTTGCTCGAAATCGGTTTACTCGTTTGGGTAGGCAGCCATATTGGAGTCTGGTGGGTGTTGTTCCTAATTGTGGGCACAGCTGCACTTGGACTTATTTTTGGTAGAATACAAGGATTTGAAACATGGAATCGGGCGCTCCGTTCCATGGAGAGACAAGAAGTACCGACCTCCGAAGTTACGGATGGTCTCTGCATTATTATTGGAGCTATTTTGCTAATTACACCAGGCTTTATCTCAGATGTAATCGGGTTGATTCTACTTATACCATTCACAAGAAATTTTCTTAAACGCAAAATTGCGAACATCCTTAATAAAATGGTGCAAAAAGGGGTCATTATTTATAGGAGGTTCTAAGTTTTCCCATTGACATAATGGATCAGCCAGCGGAAAAATCCGGAATCATACATCCCTTTAAACAGCACGATAAAAATCGGTGCAAGGATCAATCCGGCAATCCCAAACATTTTAAGTCCGATAAAAGCGGCAATTAGCCAGGCGAGTGGATGGATTGCTAAATTCACCGAATAGACTTTCGGTTCGATTAATTGTCTTACAACGATTACGATGCCATAAACAACTGCAAGCCCAATCGTCAGACTATAATTTTCCGATAAAAAAGAATAGCCGATCCACGGAATGAATAAAAGGCCTGTCCCAACGAAAGGAACCAGCTCGACTAATATCATAAATAAGGCAATCGTTAAAGCATGCTCGACTCCGATTAATAATAATCCGAAGAAAATGATATGAAAAGAAATCGTAATTAGAATGATTTGTGCCTTCACATAACCTAATGTTGATCGTTTCATATAATAAACAAGATGCTGCAGCCATTCACTCCATTTTTTCGGAACATGCCCTGCAAAGAATTCTTTCACACGAGGGAAATCTGCTGATAATAGGAAACTTGCAAATAAGATGAAGAAAGCGATGGCTAGCGATTCTGGGATTATCGCAAGATTCCGCGGCACGGACAATAATAATTGTTGGAAGAAAACGCCAACGAGACTACCGAAATGTTGAAATAAATTGCTGAAATAATCTTGAATGAAGAGCTGGTCACTTGGGGAAAGTTCATTAAAAAATCGAAAGACCTGTTCATAAAGTGGTAAGATTGTCGTTTGGAAGTAATATTCCACAATCGTACCAAACTGATGAAACCGTTCTGGCAAAATTTCCGCTAGATAAGCAATCCCTTCATAAATCTCCGTTACAACAAGAAACAGTATTCCCACCAACAGAAACAATAAAATAAATAGAATAACGATACTAGCAAGCGGGCGAGGGAATTTAGCCTTTTGTTGTAGAAATTTTACAGCTGGTTCCATGGAAGATGTTAGCAAAAGAACGAGCGTGATCGGGAGAATGATTGAAAATGAGTAGCGGATAAGAAAAAAACCACCGATACAAACTAGTAAAATGATGCAGATTTTAAATATTTTTGTTAGTATTGACTTGTCCATAGAAATCCCCCAAATCATTCTTTCTTTAAGATACTATGCCAGCAGGTGAAAAAATAAAACTGCAAAACGAGGAATTTAATGGCGTTTTTAAGTATTTAAGCACTTTCAATTCACTTTAACCGGCAATTACTATATAATTAATCTGGGGAAGACAATATTATATCGAATCAGCAATAGATAGGGTTCGGAAGGACTAGCTAAGCAAAAGAAAGCCATTACATATAATATTGTCATGGAGTGTATGAATATATAGAAAAGGAGAGGTTTAAGTATGACAACTACAAAGGGGTTAGAAGGTGTAGTAGCAGCCGAATCATCAATTAGTTCTATTATTGATGACCAACTTACATATGTTGGTATTCCAATTGATGACCTAGCAGAAAATGTGATCTTTGAAGAAGTGGTTTATCTACTTTGGCATTTAAAACTACCAAATAAGTCAGAATTAGAAGAATTACGTAAAGAACTAGTCGAGCATATGAAAGTTCCTGAAGGCTTAATTAATCATTTTAAATCTTATGACTTGAAAGCTGTTCATCCAATGTCAGCGCTCCGAACGGCAATTTCTTACATGGCGCTCAGCGATCCGGATGCCGATCAAGTTGACGCGGAAGCAAATATGAAGAAAGCAATTCGTATCCAAGGGAACATGGGCGCAATTGTGACAGCGTTCGCAAGACTCCGTAAAGGGGAAGAACCTGTTCAGCCGAAACCGAAGTATACATTTGCTGAGAACTTTATTTACATGCTGAATGGAAGAGATCCGAAAGATATTGAAATAGAAGCAATTGACAAAGCGCTTGTTCTTCATGCTGACCATGAACTTAATGCATCGACATTTACAGCTCGTGTATGTGTGGCTACGCTATCTGACATGTATTCCGGTATCACTGCAGCAATTGGGGCACTAAAAGGACCACTTCACGGCGGAGCCAACGAAGCGGTAATGAAAATGCTAAGTGAAATCGGAGAAGTCGATAATGCGCTGCCGTATATTAAAGAAAAACTTGCTAACAAAGAAAAGATTATGGGAATGGGCCACCGTGTCTACCGTAACGGGGACCCTCGTGCAAAGTATTTGAAAGAAATGTCCAAACAGCTCACCGGATTAATCGGCGAAGAGAAATGGTATAAGATGAGCGTTAAAATAGAAGATTATATTAAAGAAGAAAAAGGATTGCCTGCGAACGTTGACTTCTACAGTGCATCCGTTTACCACAGTTTAGGGATAGACCATGATTTATTCACTCCGATTTTTGCAGTAAGCCGTACATCTGGATGGCTTGCACATATTCTAGAACAATATGAAAATAACCGCCTGATTCGCCCACGTGCAGATTATGTTGGTCCGAAGCATGCGAAGTTTATCCCACTTGAAAATCGCGAGTAATTAAGTTATAGATAGTTAATAGGAATAGCTGGATATCTTTCCAGCTATTCTTGATGAATACATATAGGAGGTTGTTGTAATGACACAGGGAGAAAAGATTGTAGTAGAGAACGGTGAATTAAAAGTACCGAATCAGCCGATTGTTCCATTTATCGAAGGAGACGGAACTGGTCCAGATATATGGGCAGCAGCGAGCCGTGTAATTGATGCTTCTGTAGAGAAAGCATATAACGGAGAAAAGAAGATCGAATGGATGGAAGTATACGCTGGGGAAAAAGCATACAATAAGTTTGGCGAGTGGCTTCCTCAAGACACACTTGATAAAATCGACGAATATAAAATTGCAATTAAAGGGCCATTAACAACACCAATTGGCGGAGGATTCCGTTCCTTAAACGTTGCTTTGCGTCAAGAATTAGATTTATATACATGCTTACGCCCAGTTCGTCACTTTAGCGGTGTTCCTTCACCTGTAAAACGACCTGAAGATGTAGATATGGTTGTGTTCCGTGAGAATACAGAAGATATTTATGCAGGTATCGAGTGGGAAAAAGGCACGGACGAAGTAAAGAAAATCATTGATTTCTTACAAAACGAAATGAGTGTTAAAAATATCCGTTTCCCGGAATCTTCCGGTATTGGAATCAAACCGGTTTCTGAAGAAGGGACAAAGCGCCTCGTTCGTTCTGCAATTGAGTATGCAATAAATGAAGGACGTAAGAGTGTTACGCTCGTCCACAAAGGTAATATTATGAAGTTTACAGAAGGTGCCTTCAAGCAGTGGGGTTATGAAGTAGCTGAAGAAGAGTTCGGCGATAAAGTATTCACTTGGGATGAATATGACCGCATTGTTGAGAAAGAAGGAAAGGATGCTGCAAACAAAGCGCAAGATGAAGCATTAGCTAGTGGCAAAATCTTGATTAAAGATGCAATAGCAGATATTTTCTTGCAACAAATTCTAACTCGCCCACGTGAATTTGATGTTGTAGCGACAATGAACCTGAACGGAGACTATGTTTCTGATGCGCTTGCTGCACAAGTAGGAGGAATCGGAATTGCTCCAGGAGCAAACATCAACTATGATACTGGCCACGCAATCTTTGAAGCAACACATGGTACAGCACCTAAGTATGCAGGCTTAGACAAGGTTAACCCTTCGTCCGTAATTCTATCCGCTGTTCTTATGTTAGAACACTTAGGATGGAGAGAAGCAGCAGACTTGATCACAGCTTCCATGGATAAAACAATCGAGTCCAAGGTTGTCACATATGACTTTGCACGTCTCATGGATGGCGCGACCGAAGTTAAATGTTCCGAGTTTGCTGATGAACTAATCAAAAACCTATAAAATTACTAATCCAAACCACCATTTTATATTTTCATAGAATGGTGGTTTTTTACGGACTCCTGGATAGGTAGTTATATTTTTATCATCATCCGCCCATACTAATTAAAGGTAAATTATGTTAAGATTTCTTAATAATATGTTATTTGATATACGGTATGCCACTGGAGATGGTATGATAGAAACGTATAGACAGATAATTAGTTGGTGGAGGAGACGAGAAATCAAAATGAGTCAAAAAATTCTTATCGTTGATGATGAAAAACCTATCGTAACATTATTAAAGTATAATCTGGAAAAGTCAGGGTTCACTACCGATGAAGCCTATGACGGCCCGGAAGCAGTTCGTAAGGCTGAAACGCAAGAATTTGATTTAATTGTTCTTGATTTAATGCTCCCAGAAATGGACGGAATTGAAGTTTGTAAATATTTGCGGAATAATAAAATTGATACACCAATCCTTATGCTTACGGCAAAGGATGAAGAATTTGATAAAGTTCTCGGACTTGAGCTTGGGGCGGATGATTATTTAACAAAACCATTTAGCCCGAAAGAGGTTATCGCGAGAATCAAAGCAATTTTAAGACGCACCATGAAAATGAACCACAATCATTTCAGCTCTATTACAATTGGCAATTTGGTTATTTATCCGGAACGATATGAAGCAGAACTTCATGGAGAAATGATCTCGTTCACTAGAAAAGAATTTGAACTACTTTATTATCTTGCCAAAAATAAAGAGAAAGTGATTTCACGTGATCAGTTATTGAGTGGTGTATGGGACTATGATTTTGTAGGAGATACTCGGATTGTCGATGTACACATCAGTCATTTACGAGATAAAATTGAACCAGATACAAAAAAACCGATTTATATTAAGACGATTCGGGGGCTAGGCTATAAAATGGAGGAGCCTGCTAAATGAATGGACCTTTTTCCAAAGTATTACTCTCTTACATTGTCGGTTTATTCATCATCGTTCTTATAGCAGGACTGATTATTTCCACCTTTGCCGAGAATATTATCTTCTTGATCGCAGTGCTTTTCATTGTGTTTTTTTCTGTTTGCCTTCTGTTTATCCGGATTTATAATAATTATATTTTACCAATTGAAAAGGCATCGAACACCATTAAAGAAATCGGTAAAGGGAATTACCAGGCAAGATTCCATTATACGAGAAATCCATTGCACAATGAGTTGAGCACTAATATTAATAAACTGGCTAGAGAATTGACAGAGTTTTCTCTTCAAGAACAAATCCAATCCGAACAGCTTTCGACCTTAATCGATAATATGGCAAGTGGTCTAGTGTTGCTGGATGAGAGAGGGTATATCCATCTTGTGAACCGTAAATTTATTGATTTGTTCGGTAAAACGGAGAAGGATTATGTCGGTTCATTGTATTATAATGTGTTGGAAGATGAGACGATCCAGGAGACAATCCAAAAGGTGTTCCTTTATGAGGGAAGAGTAAAAGATACGTTCAAGCATTATGTCGGGATTGAGAATATGTATTTTGAAATATCTGGAGCTCCGATCATTAATGAACGTAATATCCCTAAAGGAGTTGTACTCGTTCTTCATGATATAACAGAATTGAAGAAGCTCGAGAGCATGCGGAAAGACTTTGTCGCGAATGTCTCCCATGAACTCCGCACACCTATTACATCGATTAAGGGATTTTCAGAAACATTATTGGACGGTAATCTTGATGATAAGGAAGCGGTTAGTCAATTTTTGGAGATTATCTATCATGAGAGTAATCGAATTCAGATTTTAATCGAAGACCTGCTATCTTTATCGAGATTGGAAAGTGATAATTTCAAGCTCGTCCTGCATAAAATTAATGCTTCGGAATTGGTGGAATCGCTTATGCCAGCACTCGCTTATAAGGCAGAGCGGAAAGATATCTCATTTACAACAGAAGTGGAAGATATTCAGTTCAAAGCAGATAAGGATCGCATTACCCAGGTGATCATTAACCTTGTGAACAACGCCCTGAACTATACACCGGCAAGAGGGGATGTTTCCCTGCGAATCTACAAAGAAGATGAGTTGGTGAAAATCGAAGTCTGTGATACAGGTATTGGTATCCCTGAGAAAGATCTACCACGTGTATTCGAACGGTTTTACCGCGTGGACAAAGCGCGGGCAAGGGATTCTGGTGGAACTGGTCTTGGGCTTGCCATTGTAAAACATATCGTGGAAGTACATGAAGGGGAGATATTAATCGACAGTGAAGCGGATCAAGGTACAACGATTACAGTCTGTTTACCAGCATAAGCAACTAACTTATGCTTTTTTTAAATCAACCAGCGCCAGTCTGGGAATTTCGTTATTTTTTCCTTTATTAGCTTAGAGTGATAAAATGAATATAATGAGAATGTAAATTGGAGGAATCCGGATGGGAAATAAATTAGTACTTATCGATGGAAACAGTATTATTTACCGAGCATTTTTTGCGCTGCCTTTATTAAATAATGATAAAGGTGTATATACAAATGCTGTGTATGGTTTTACGACGATGTTATTAAGAATTTTGGAAGAAGAAAAGCCAACACATATGCTAGTTGCTTTTGATGCAGGTAAGACAACCTTCCGTCATGACACGTATAAAGAATATAAAGGAGGGAGACAGAAGACCCCACCTGAATTGTCCGAGCAATTCCCAGTTCTTAAAGAGTTGCTTGAAGCTTTTCAAATTCCGCATTATGAACTGGAGCAGTATGAAGCAGATGATATTATTGGAACTTTTTCCAAATTAGGGGATAACGATGATTGGGAAGTAACCGTCATTTCGGGAGATAAAGACCTTCTGCAGCTTGTGTCTGATCACGTGACTGTTCATGTGACTAAAAAAGGAATAAGTGAGATTGATAAATACACTCCTGCCTTTCTTAAGGAGAAAATCGGTATCTCACCCGATCAAATAATTGATTTCAAAGCTTTGATGGGTGATAGTTCCGATAATATTCCTGGGGTGCCAGGTGTTGGTGAAAAAACAGCATTAAAATTGTTGAAACAATACCCGACATTAGAAGAAGTATATGAGAACATTGATGCAATCGGTGGAAAGAAATTAAAAGAAAACCTCACAACTCATAAAGATGAAGCGTTTATGAGTAGAGAACTCGTTACAATTGACCGGGAATCTCCTGTAAGTATTTCCATTGATGATATTCAGTTTAATGGGTTTGACAAGAACCAAGTAATGAATATCTTTAAAGAACTCGGATTCAACTCACTTCTAAACAGATTTTCCGGAGAAGGTGAAGAGGCGGAAGAATCAGTGGAAATGGCAAAGCTTGATTACGAGATTGTTTCGGAAGTGGATGAAACAATTTTTAATGGAGCCAGTGCATTAGTAGTTGAAATCATTGAAGAAAATTATCATCAGGCTCCGATTATCGGATTTGGCCTAGTCAATGAATCAGGTAATTATTTTATCCCAACAGATCTAGCCCTTGAATCAGTTGCATTCAAAACATGGGCAGAAGATCCGGCACAGAAAAAAGCGGTATTTGATGCGAAAGAAACAGTTGTTGCTCTGCTTAGAAATGATATTGAAATAAAGGGAATTACCTTTGACATGCTATTAGCATCTTATCTCTTGAACCCGGCGGAGAACAATCATGATATCCCGTCGATTGGAAGCAGGTATGGCTATACGGATGTCCTCTTTGATGAAGAAGTGTACGGGAAAGGTGCCAAGATGAAGGTGCCTGAAGAGAGGATTACTGCAGAACATATTACAAGAAAAGCTCTTTCCTTATTTAAATTACAGACTCGTATGACGGAGCAATTGAAAGAAAATGAACAATATGAATTGCTTGCTGAACTGGAGATGCCGCTTGCTTTAATTCTTGGTGAGATGGAACATCAAGGCGTATTAGTTGATACAGACCGCCTTAAAGAAATGGAAGCGGATTTGAAAGCAAGATTGGATACGTTAATTCGTGAAATCCATGAGCTTGCAGGTGAAGAGTTCAATATTAATTCACCGAAACAGCTTGGCCCAATTCTGTTCGATAAATTAGGGCTCCCTGTTATTAAGAAGACGAAAACGGGATACTCGACTGCCGCAGACGTACTTGAACAGCTTCAAATGGAACATGAGATCATTCCGAAAATCTTGTTATATCGTCAACTCGGAAAGTTACAATCGACTTATATTGAAGGTTTATTAAAAGTCGTGGACAAAGATACAAGCAAGATTCATACCCGCTTCAACCAGGCGCTTACTCAAACAGGAAGACTTAGTTCGGTGGATCCTAATTTACAAAATATCCCAATACGACTGGAGGAAGGAAGAAAGATCCGGCGTGCATTCGTACCTTCAGAGAAGGACTGGATTATCTTTGCTGCGGATTACTCACAAATTGAATTAAGAGTGCTCGCTCACTTTGCAAAAGATGAGAAGCTGGTTGATGCTTTCCAGCATGACATGGATATTCATACAAGAACCGCAATGGATGTATTCCATGTCGAGGAAGATGCGGTCACAGTTAATATGCGTAGACAAGCTAAAGCGGTAAACTTTGGAATCGTCTATGGAATTAGTGATTACGGTCTTTCACAAAACCTAGGCATAACTCGGAAAGAAGCGAAACAATTTATTGAACGTTATTTCGAAAGTTTCCCAGGTGTAAAGGATTATATGGACAGTATTGTTCAATCAGCGAAACAACAAGGGTATGTAACGACAATCATGAACCGGAGAAGATATTTACCAGAGATTACGAGCCGTAATTTCAACAGAAGAAGCTTTGCGGAGCGGACCGCAATGAATACGCCGATTCAAGGAAGTGCAGCAGATATCATCAAGCAGGCGATGATCGACCTTCATCATAAATTAAAAGAAGAGAAACTTGAAGCCCGCATGCTGCTTCAAGTCCATGACGAACTGATTTTAGAAGCACCGAAGTCGGAATTGGACCGATTAATTGAAATTGTGCCAGCAACAATGGAAGAGACGATTGAAATACTCGTACCACTCAAAGTGGATTATGAGTATGGGGAAAGCTGGTTTGACGCTAAATAAGGAGATAGAAGAAATGCCAGAGTTACCAGAGGTAGAAACGATAAAGCGAACACTTGAACATTTAACCATTGGGAAGACAATTGAAACAGTAGAAGTTCATTGGGGAAAGATTATCAAGCATCCCGATGATGTGGAACAATTTAAACATTTGCTAGTCGGCCAAACGGTTCAACGGTTGGGTCGGAGAGGGAAGTTCCTCTTATTTTATTTGGATGATTACTGCCTCGTTTCCCATTTACGTATGGAAGGAAAATATAGAGTCCTACCGGAAGAAACAGAGAAGGATAAACATACGCATGTTATTTTCACATTTACAAACGGGGAAGCACTGCATTATCATGATGTGCGCAAATTTGGTACGATGCATCTCTATCCGATTGGGGATGAGATGACACACGATCCACTCCGTAAATTAGGGCCGGAGCCATTCGATTCGTCCTTTAGTTTTCCCTATTTTAAAGAGAAGCTGAACAAGACGGAACGATTGATTAAAGCAGTATTGCTTGATCAATCAGTCGTAACAGGGTTGGGTAATATTTATGTGGACGAGACATTGTATAAAGCGGGCGTACACCCGATGAGAAGGGCGAACACATTAAAAGACAGTGAGATTGAAAAAATTAAAGATGCTGCAATCATCACCTTGACAGAAGCGGTAGAAGCGGGAGGCACAACGATCCGTTCCTACGTGAATTCTGAAGGGGAAATGGGCATGTTCCAGCAGAAGCTGTTTGTCTACGGCCAGGAAAATGAACAATGCACAGACTGCGGACAAAAAATAGTAAAAATAAAAGTGGCTGGCAGAGGAACACATTTATGTACCAAGTGCCAGCCTCTCTAAGGGGTGAGATTTTTTGAGTTTAGTCATCGGATTAACCGGAAGTATAGCGACAGGAAAAAGTACCGTTGCCAAGATGTTTCGACAACTTGGCATCCCAGTTATCGATGCTGATATATTGGCAAGAGAAGTAGTGGAGCCAGGAGAAGACGCTTATAAAGAAGTGATTGAAACCTTTGGAGAGGATATCCTGCTCGAAGATAAGACGCTTAACCGGAAACAGCTCGGTGAAATTGTGTTTACCGACGAGACGAAGCGGAAACAATTAAACGGCATCGTCCACCCTGCCATTCGGAAAAAAATGCTTGAGAAAAGGGATCACTTCATCCGTGAGGGTAATCAATGTGTTGTTCTGGATATTCCATTACTGTTTGAGAGTAAGCTTCAAGAATTTGTAGATAAGGTTCTCGTCGTGTATGCCGATCAAGAGATTCAGTTACAGCGTTTAATGGCGAGAAATGAGTTTACAGAAGAAGAAGCAATGCAACGCATCCAGTCGCAAATGCCAGTAAAGGAAAAAGCAAGTCTTGCTGACGCGGTAATTAATAATAATAGCACGAAGGAAGAAACATATGAACAGCTGCGGCAGTTGCTAGAAAAGTGGCAAATACTTGAAGTTAATTGACTTAGCAGTGCCGTAATAAAATGGATTGCATAAGATACGAATAAGGTAACCAACTTTCTTAATATTAAAACATCTGGATTATGATGAAAATAGCACACATTCCAAGTTTAATGTGTTATACTAATTTCAGTAATACATAATAAAGTATAACTTATTGGGAGGAATGGGGTAAAGATGGGTAAAATTCGTATTGCAATTAATGGGTTTGGACGTATCGGGAGAATGGTGTTCCGCCAGGCTATGGTGGATGAACAATTTGAAGTTGTAGCAGTCAATGCAAGCTACCCGCCCGAAACGTTAGCGCATTTAATTAAATATGATAGTGTTCATGGTATTTTTGAAGGGGAAGTGAAAGCGCTTGACAATGCGCTGCAAATTAACGGTAAAGAAGTTAAGCTTGTCAGTTCCAGGGAGCCGGATAAGTTGCCTTGGAATGAACTTGATATAGATGTTGTTATTGAAGCAACAGGGAAGTTTAAGACAAATGAAACAGCAGGATTACATCTTCAGGCAGGTGCGAAAAAAGTTGTCATTACGGCACCTGGTAAAGAAATCGATAAAACTATCGTTATCGGTGTAAATGATGAAGAATATAACGGAGATATCCACCATATTGTATCAAACGCATCATGTACAACTAACTGTTTAGCACCAGTCGTAAAAGTCCTTGATGACCGTTTCAAAATTGTTAACGGATTAATGACTACAGTCCATGCATTCACAAACGATCAGAAGAACTTGGATAATCCTCACAAAGACCTTCGCCGTGCTCGTGGCTGTACACAATCCATTATTCCAACTTCTACAGGAGCCGCAAAAGCACTTGGCGAAGTATTACCACATTTGAATGGTAAATTGCATGGAATGGCTTTACGTGTTCCAACTCCAGACGTATCGCTCGTTGACCTAGTTGTTGATGTAGAAGAAAGCGTTACGGTGGAAGAAGTGAATGGTGCCTTTAAAGAAGCGGCTGCAAGGGACTATAACGGTATCATTAGCTATACGGAGGATCCGCTTGTGTCAATCGACTTTACAACTACCGATTCATCAGCTATCGTTGACGGATTATCAACGATTGTAATGGAGGATAAAAAGATTAAAGTCCTTGCTTGGTATGATAATGAATGGGGCTACTCTGCACGCGTCCTTGATTTGGCGAAACTAGTTGGTGAATCACTATTGTACAAACAAACTGCTAAAATTTCATAAAGTGAAACTCATTCAGTGGGGGTATTACAGACCGTTCATGCGTGATAAATCAAACTGCTATAAAGATGCATTTTCCGTTCCGGGGGCAGCCGAACGAAGATGCATCTTTTTATTGTATAAGAAACTAAAAAGTGAAACTTCATTCAGTGGGAAATTCCTTCTCTCCTGTTTAGATGTGGGGGGAATATAGACCGTTCATGCGTGATAATAAAAATGCTGTGATAACTTAGGTATCCAGGGCTGGCCATGTCCGGATTTTAATCGAATAGAAGATTTTACGGAAACATGTTAAAATAAAGGATATATTATTTTTTACATTTAGAAGTGTAGGCTTCTATCCTAATAAATGAAACTTGTTTGAAGGTAGAGAGGTGAGCGAAGTTGCGTTGTTCAAACTGTAATTATAAAAATACAAAAGTAACCGATTCCCGTCCGATAGAAGACGGAAGAGCGATTCGGCGCCGAAGAGAATGTGAACGATGTGGTCAGCGTTTCACAACATTTGAACGGATGGAGGAAGTTCCATTAATCGTCGTTAAAAAAGACGGTATGCGTCAAGAATTTTCTCGGGATAAGCTGACCCGCGGATTAATCCGTGCCTGTGAGAAACGACCAGTTCCGGTTGAAACGATGGAAGAGATTGCTCTTGAGGTTGAAAAAGGACTGAGGAATCTTGGTTCATCAGAAGTGGACTCGGAATTAATCGGGGAAATGGTGATGGAAAGACTCTCTAAGGTTGATGAAGTGGCCTATGTTCGCTTTGCCTCTGTCTATCGTCAATTCAAAGATGTTACTGTTTTTCTAGATGAATTGAAAGAATTGATTAATGCGGAAGAACAAGATGAAGCGGAAAAGGAAGAATAAAAAGGGTGAATATCCAGTGAAAAGCATAGGACAGCTATTACCTGTTGATGGGTATTTTGTTCGAATGGATAAAGCATTACCAGTTGATTATCTGCAATCTTTAACACATTTGTACCAACCGCTTATTGGTACAGAGCCACTTATGCTTTATTTAACCCTTACGAATGAAGTATCCTTGCAGGAAGAAGGAATACCGCAAACACATCATACGTTAATGAATTACATGATGCTGCCACTAGATAGAATTTATGATGCCCGTTTAAAGCTGGAAGCTATCGGCTTATTACGTACGTTTAAACAAGAAATGGACGAGTTTACAATTTACACGTATAACTTGCAATGTCCGTTTGATTCAAAAAGTTTCTTTGAAGAAGCAATGTGTTCATCCCTGCTTTATCATCACCTTGGTGAGCAGAAATTCAACCAGCTAAAAGATCTTTTCGCAAAAGACAGTGTACCGGAAGCTGGCGAGAATATTACTGCAGATTTCCAGGAAGTATTCCAGACTACCCCTAAAGAAGGAATGGTTCAAGTGACTGTTCATGAAGATGAAGCAGTAGCCGTTGAGGAAGACGGGACAGTAGACTTCCAGTGGCTGGAACAGATGCTGAAGCAACGGATGATCCCTGTTTATCGTGTTCTGACGAAAGAAAACCGTAAGTTGATTGCTCATATGCTCATTCTCTATGAATTGGAAAGCTTTGAGATCGATAAAGCCGTTAATTGGTCATTAAATGAGGAGAATTATCTCGACAGGGAAGAATTTAAACAGGCTTGCCATGACATTTATCGAGCAAAAAGCAATAGTCAGCCAATCCGTCTTGTGGAAAAGAAAGAACTTAATAAGCAAGTAATCAAAGCGGAAGAACCGGAAAAGCCACTTACAAGAGAAGATTTATTAATTCGTGAGTTAGAAACAATTACGCCGAAACAATTACTGGAAGATTTATCAAGTGGAAGTTCCGCTTCGGCTCAAGATCTGAAGCTGATCAGCGATGTGATGACGAATCAAGGGCTTCCGCCAGCTGTTATGAATGTTCTCATCCATTATGTGCTATTGCAGACAAACATGAAATTGTCCAGAGCTTATCTCGAGAAGATTGCAAGTCACTGGTCTCGGGCGAAATTACAGACAGCAAGGGAAGCTATGGAATTTGCGAAGAAGGAAAAGGCCAGTTATGAAGAAGCGAAGGCAAAGCGGGCGCGGAATCATCAAGGTAATTACGGGCGTGCGTCAAATAATGATATTGTTCCAGATTGGTATAAGTCAGGGAAACATAAAGAGAAAAAAGAAGAGAAAGAATCCCCTGCAATGAACAAGGAGCAATGGAAGGTCGCAAAGTTGCTGCAACAATATTCAGAAGGAAATTAAACCAGTCTTTAAAAGGGTGATTTTAGTGAAACCAATACAATCGAACTTAAAAGCGTGGATGAACAAAAGCGAAAGTTTTAAAGAAAATTATCAAAAAATGAAACAAGAGTTGCTTCAAGATCCAGAAATCAAAGAATTCCTCGCTATTCACCCGGAATTGGGGCAAGAAGAGATTGATAAAAACCTGATTAAACTATATGAGTTCAAATCCCAATCAAAGCAATGCGATCACTGTGCTTCTTTTGGTGAATGTAAAAACATGATTCAAGGATACTCGCCTATTCTGCAAGTGACAGGGGATGAAATTCATATCCGTTATGAGAAATGCCATAGCAGATTACTCGCTGAAAAGGAACAGGAGCAGAATAAATTAATTCAAAGTTTATACATGCCAAAAGAGATTTTGCAAGCGAGATTTTCCGATATTGATAATGATTCATCCAGGACGCAAGTGCTCCTAAAGATATTCGACTTCCTGGAACAAGCAAAATATGAGATTCCGAAGAAGGGAATATACTTACATGGAATCTTCGGTGTAGGGAAAACCTTCCTGCTAGGAGCTCTCGCGAATGAATTAAAAAAATACAATATATCATCAACGATTATTTATATGCCGGAATTCGTAAGAGAAATGAAAGCATCATTGAAAGATGATTCCGTCAACGAGAAGATGGATCTATTTAAAACGACGGATATTCTCATGCTAGATGATATAGGTGCTGAAATGCATTCCGCATGGTTTCGGGATGAAATTTTAAGTTCCATTCTGCAATACCGTATGATGGAAGGACTTCCTGTCTTTTTCACATCCAATTACAATTTGGAACAACTGCAAACACATCTTGCAACAACGCGAACAGGTGTTGAAACACTAAAGGCCGCAAGAATCATTGAACGAATCCAACAAGTAAGTGACATCATGCATGTTCAGGGCTATAACCGCAGAAAATAATGTACTTCCTTCTAGTAGAAACCGGACTTAATACTAGAAGGGAGTTTTTTGCATTTAATTATCTTACTTATACACCCCCTAAAATCAAACCCGCCGAACCATTTGCTTTCATACAGCGTAAGTATCTGTAACTCTCTTCTGGAGGTCCGCAGTCCAGACACCTCTCGCTTTCCGCAGGAGGCTCCAGCTGTGCCCGCGGAAAGCATCCGTCCACCGGGCAACTGAACGGCGATTAGAGCGTCTTAATTAGTGAAAGAGCAGACACTTACGCTGTATGAAAGGGGTTGGAGCTTTTTAAATTATATTAAGATATGTAGAATTGATTGGGCTTGTAAAAGTCGAGTAATTAGTTTCAATAGTTTTATCATTTTTTTCACGACCAGTCCATATAATATAGCAGTTTGGTTGTAAATGAGGGTGATGTGAAAAAAATGGATATTTTCTTTGAGTCGGACAAGGAGGTCATATGTTTTTGCGAACGATTATTTCAGCAAAACAAACAGATCGCCGTATATTGGCAAGTCAATGCAAAGCGGGGAAATCAGCTTACGATCAACGAGGAACCATTAAATGAAATCATCTTCCAGTCGATCGCAGTATCTTTAGTTGATGTCTATGTCACGCATCGGTTAAGAAGTATTATCAATGAAATCATTCAAGATACTTATTATTTTTCTGATGGACATGAAATCGAACAAATTTATGAGCTTGCGGAATGGATTGTAACTGGAGAAGATAAGGATTGTAAAATGCTCCGTAAAAATAAGCATCCCATCCAATTATTACGTGCAATTTTCCTTATGCATATCCGCAATGCGCAAGATGTACATTTCGATTGGATTGTTCAGACGGGGATGAAGGCATTCAAGCAAGATCTCATCCATTATGTTGGACTGGCCATTGATGAATTCAAGCGCGAAGAAGAGCATCAATCATTTATTAATACGTTAAGGGAATACATCATTAAGAAAGAACCTGCTGTTCCACTTATCCACGTTGTTGGAGGAAATACATTTAGTTATTATCACTTTACCGGTAAACCGTATTCTAAAGTTGAGCTGCGTTCTATTATGAAAAAAGTTCCCCTTTATTTGTTCGGATTACCTGAGGATGAATGGAATCTTACACCACTGATTGCGCTTGCCCCGCGGAAAATAAAATTGTATGTGGACGACTCATCCAGCCCGCGGACACAAACGGTACTGAATATTTTTCAAGAAAGGGTTGATATTCAATCATTTAAGGATTTTCCATATACCTATTTCACCTTTGGAAATAAATAGCGTATAGAAAAAAATATTCCGAGGCTTGATTTTCCAATAAACGGGCGTTATAATACAATTAATCATATAAATTCAGCAATGAAGAGGACATGATTATTTGTATCCCTGTATAGATAAGAGAAGAAAGCCTTGGCTGAAAGCTTTCCGTATGCAGTCAAATAATTACCACCTCCGAGCACTGCCGTGGAACAACAGTAAATGGTAGCGTCTAATCTGCGTTAAAGATCTGAAGCGATTTTTTATGAATCGGAAACTGGGTGGAACCACGTTATAGAGATATACCGTCCCTTTGCATGAATGCAGAGAGACGGTTTTTTTATTGTATTTTAATAAATTGGATATAGGAGATGACTTGTGATGGCAGAAGAAATTACTTTAGTCTTCCCAGATGGGAATAAGAAGGACTTCCCTAAAGGTACGACAGGGGAAGAAGTTGCGGCATCGATTTCACCAGGATTAAGAAAGCAGGCATTAGCGATTAAGCTTGATGGTGAACCATGGGATTTACGGCGTCCGATTGAAAATGGGGGAGAGATTCAAATCATAACATACCGGGATGATGAGGGTATTGATATCTTGCGTCATTCAACAGCACACTTACTTGCTCAAGCAATCAAGCGTCTCTACGGTGACGTGAAATTCGGAGTTGGTCCAGTCATTGAAGAAGGATTTTATTATGACATCGATATGGAACATGCCCTAACTCCAGAGGATTTGCCGAAAATCGAAAAAGAAATGCAACGTATTGTGGATGAGAACTTGGAAGTTAAGCGCATCGAGGTTTCAAGGGAAGAAGCGAAAAAACGTTTTGCGGAGATAGGCGATAATCTAAAACTTGAATTGATCGATGATATCCCTAAAGGGGAGCAGGTGACGATATATGAGCAAGGTGAATTTTTCGATCTATGCCGTGGTGTTCATGTACCGAGCACGAGTAAAATTAAAGTATTTAAACTGCTTAGTATTTCCGGTGCATACTGGAGAGGTGACAGTCAGAATCAACAGCTTCAACGAATTTATGGAACTGCTTTTGAAAAGAAATCTCAGCTTAAAGAGTATCTGAAAATCTTAGAAGAGAGAAAAGAAAGAGATCACCGTAAACTCGGCAAAGAACTCGATTTATTCACTGTTTCTCAAAAAGTCGGTCAAGGACTGCCCTTATGGTTGCCAAAAGGTGCGACAATCCGGAGAATTATCGAGCGTTATATCGTTGACCTTGAGGAAAAATTAGGCTATGACCACGTATATACACCGGTTCTTGGCAGTAAGGAACTTTATGAAACAAGTGGCCATTGGGATCACTATCAAGAAGACATGTTTCCATCCATGGATATGGATAACGAAACATTAGTGCTCCGGCCGATGAACTGTCCGCATCATATGATGGTTTTTAAAAATCAATTATGGAGTTACCGTCAATTGCCAGTGCGGATTGCTGAACTTGGCTTAATGCACCGTTATGAGATGAGCGGGGCGTTAGCGGGTTTACAACGTGTTCGGGGTATGACGCTAAATGATGCTCATATATTTGCTCGTCCTGATCAACTGAAAGAAGAGTTCAAACGGGTTGTTGAATTAATCCAACATGTTTATAAAGATTTTGGCATTGAAGATTATAGCTTCAGATTGTCTTACCGTGATCCGGAAGATAAGGAAAAATATATTGATGATGACACAATGTGGGAAATGACACAACGTCAATTAAAAGAAACGATGGAAGAGCTGGAGCTTGATTATGTGGAAGCAGAAGGGGAAGCGGCTTTCTATGGACCGAAGCTTGATATTCAAGTAAAAACGGCACTCGGTAAAGAAGAGACACTTTCGACCGTACAGCTTGACGTATTGCTGCCAGAGCGCTTTGATTTAACTTATATCGGGGAAGACGGAAAAGAACACCGACCGGTTGTTATTCACCGCGGTGTCGTTTCTACAATGGAACGCTTTGTTGCATTCTTAATTGAAGAATACAAAGGTGCATTCCCAACATGGCTAGCTCCTGTACAAGTGAAAGTAATCCCGGTATCTCCACAAGTACATTTTGATTACGCAAAACAAGTTGCTGAATCATTAACGCGAGAAGGAATCCGGGTCGAGTTGGATGAGCGTGATGAGAAAATTGGCTACAAAATCCGTCAAGCCCAAACCGAAAAAGTCCCATTCTCTCTCGTACTTGGAGACAAGGAAGTTGAAGAAAACACTGTTACCTACCGCCGCTACGGAGAAAAAGCAACAACAACTCTCTCGGGGGCTGCATTTAAAGATCTGCTAAGAGAAGAAATTGCTAATAAATCGGATCACGAATAAGATATAATTTGTTGTAATAAACCTAGGTATAACCTCAATGTATGGATTTTTCATCATAGTTTGGGGTTATACCTTCGTTTTATTTTCGGTTAAATGGTAACCCTGTCCTTAGATTGTAATAAATTATTCTCCCTTTTACCTAGCATGAATTTAAAAGATTTAGTATGATGGAATGAGCGAATGTTATTGGGGGATTAATTGGTATGACAGGATCGTTTAGTTTCGTATTAGATTATATCTTAGACAATTATGGCACGGACAATATTTTTTGGACGATGTATTTCATTAACCTTATACTTTCAGCAATCGCCTATAAGCTTGGTTTTGCAAGAAAGTTATCGGTGGGAAAAAATATATTCGTCTACTTCATGCTCGTTCTCGGTAATTATATTACGACTATATTCAGCATCATGAAGCTGCCGATGACAGAAAGCCTTGTTGTCATCTGTATTGTACTTATAATTTATCGTACAAGACTTCATATGCAAAGAAAAGCAAAAAACGCCTCATAAGGGCGTTTTTTTAAATATATTCATCTTCTTCCTTATTCTCTTCATAAAGCCGGAATTTACCTGTTGCATGTCTTGCTTTTGTTTTTATTTCAATCCGCTCATAACATTCGTCACATAGGTACATATACGTCCGGCGGTTTCTTAAACGTTTCGCTTTAAATGAGTCGTCAGGAAGTTCATTAATTTCATCGCATATTGTACATTTAACTTGCATCCTTTCACCTCATATATCCTGATGATGAAACAAGTATACCATAATAGGTAAATGCTAGGAAAATCTTTTTTACCAAAATCTTTTTTATCGAATAAAGGTTTTATTCTTTTTTATGGGGGAATATAAAGATAACTTCACGTTTGGAAAGGAAGGTAAAGTTGATGAAGAAGCGTAATATTATTACAGCTGTGGGTGCAGGTGTTATCGGGGCAGGCGCAGCAAGCTACTTTCTGCTGAATGACTCACAAAAATCAAAGATAAAAGAATCGGTAAATAATCTTCTTAATAACCAGATGGATCCAAGTGAATCGACGTTTGAAAAAGCTGGTCATCCAGACCAGACGGATATGAGGGATAACGCTGATTTGGAAAATGCTAAAATGGTATCGGAAGGGTCGCAATTTGGAGTTCAGTACTACAACGAAAAAAACGAAAAACAAGAAAATACACCACTTCAATAAACAAGTATACGGAGGCGTCCTTGAAAACAAGAACGCCTCCACTTTTCGTTATTCTTTTCTATTATGTGACTGTTCGTTTTCTATTTCTTCCAATTCATTTTTATCTTCTTCATCAAGCATTTCTTTATTATCATCTTGCTCTTGTGGCAGGTCATCCATTACAGGGAATTCAGGCATTGCCCTCCCGACAATTGCAGAAAGTTCATCGACAATACCTTGGATAGGATAGCCGGCTTGGATTTGCTCGCCCATCCCGCGCACTCTAGCCATCAAGTCGGCATCCGCGACTACTACTGCCGTTTTCCCCCAAGGGTCGTGATACAAGGCTTCAGAAACGGAGTATTTGATCGTCCCGACTCGTGAACGATCCATGTCTTCCTCGACATCAATAGCAACGACTGTGTAAGGACCGGCAACTAAGGCAGATGCTTCGTTAACTCCTGGTACATTGTTTGCAACGTTTGACAGATGCTCAGCTATTTCCGTATTCGTCAGCTGCACATCATCCGTATCATTCCTATTCTCCACTTGCATGAACCGGTTATTTGGCTGCGTTTCCTCTTGTGCTGCATTGTCTTTACCTTGACAACCGTAAAGGGCAGCAAGACATAAAATAAGAAAGCCCCATTTACGAATATTCATTATTCATACCTCCTCATAAAGCTTTGTTTATTTTTAGCAGAATAAATTAAAATATTCGTAGGACTTCCTGTCATATGAAAATAATTATCCAAAAGATTGCTATTTAAAATGAACCGCTGACACCGTTCGCTTTCCAAATTTGGCCTTTCCTCGGAGCAGTCCAGACACCTCGAGACTCCTGCAGGAGGAAAGGCATAAGGTGAGACCCCGCAGGGCGGCAGCCCGAGGAGGCTCACCAGCCGCCTGCGGAAAGCGAGAGGTGTCTGGACTGCGGACCTCCAGAAGTAAGTTGCACTTACGCTGAATGAAAGTAATTCGCTGTTTTAGACTGCGGGACTTGGGTTAGTTGATGATGATTTCGGTAACTCCTTTAATTGGATCGTCTTTATTCGTGCCATCACTGAAATAAATATGTACAGGACCGTCTTCTTTTAGTGGTTTGCCCTCAAAAGAAAACAAAAAGTAACTATTTGCAAGTTCTTCCAAGTCGAGCGTTATCTCATTACCGTCTGCTTGTACGATTGTAGCGCCGGTTGCTTCCTCGTTCGCTCCTGCATTTTCAAAAAAAGGTTTAAAAGGTATAACGTAAGTCGACTTTAAAATTTCGTCCGCATCTTTGCGGGGAATGGGTTTATTATCATTTGTTGCTTGAACTACTTCCCGGTTAAACCGTTCCTCTGAACTGAATGTATGCTCCTGTTCTTCGCGCGTATCATGCCTATCAGAAAATGCTTCATCAAATTTTATTCTTCTGTCATCAAAAATCCAGACACTTGGATCAAGTGTTATTGGAAACTTTACATTCCCCTTTATTGGAATAATCATTTTTGTGCCCCCATCTTTTATTAATTACCCTATGAATCTTTTTATTCATACCCGGCAATCGATACGTTATAATTCTATCAAATTGATTCAATATTTTCACCTAATCGAGATATTTACAAGAGAAGAGCAATTCTTTTCCGGGATATCCTTCAATTTTGTTTGCATTTTTTTTAAGCAACCGCTAATATATAAGAAAGAGTCTTTATTACTGGAGGGGATTATAATGGTTCCTGAGGTGACAGTTAATCATCGTGAAAAAGCCTACGCCCTTCTGAAGGCTGACGCTGACAAAATTTTACGATTAATAGAAGTTCAAATAGAAAATTTAACGATGCCACAGTGCCCGGTCTACGAAGAGGTGTTGGATACACAAATGTTCGGTCTCTCTAAAGAGATTGATTTTGCTGTTCGTTTGAACTTAATCAGCGAGAATGAAGGTAAAGCACTTCTGGAAAATTTGGAGAAGAAGCTTAATATTTTGCATGAAGCCTCACAAAATACGTTGTGAACGATTTGTGTATGTTGATTTTGCAGCAAAACTTTGCCTGAAAGAACTCGGCAAGGTTTTTTTGTTTTAGGTAAGTTAAAATAAAACTGTGGGTAAAAGAAAAACTTTTTATAAATAGTATGTACTATTTATTTAATTGTGTTATACTTTATAAAAAGTTTCTCGATATCCTTCCGCTAAAATCTATCAATCTGAGGAGAAGAAGGATGTTAAAAAAATTAAAATACTATGATTACACATTAATCATTACGCCATTGATATTAACAGCATTCGGCCTTGTGATGATCTATAGCGCCAGTATGGTGACCGCGGTAGTGGATGGGCTGGAGAGTACATATTATTTAAAACGGCAAGCAGTCTGGTTCGGTTTCGGCTTCATTGGATTTCTGGTTACTTGTATATTTCCTTATCAGTATTATCAGAAATTGATGAAGTTTATTGTTATAGGTGTTCTCATCATGCTAGTTAGTGTTATTTTATTTGGAACAAATGTAAATAACGCCCAATCGTGGCTTAAGATTGGACCAATGAGCTTACAACCTGCCGAGTTTGCCAAGATTGCGCTGATTATGTACCTTGCTTCCGTATATTCCAAGAAGCAAGCTTATATTGATAAATTTACGACCGGTGTACTCCCTCCGTTAATTTTAACCGGTGTATTCATCGGTTTAATTATTATCCAACCGGATATCGGTACATCTTCTATTATTTTCTTGATCGCCTGTTCTATAATCGTTAGTTCAGGTATCCGCTGGAAGCATTTAAGTATTTTAATAGCTTTTGGAATGGGACTTTTACTCCTTGTTGCACCGTCTATGGTGACAGATGAGAGGATTTCCCGCTTTACCGGAGCATACCAGCCATTTGAAACACCAGATTCAGATGGATACCAATTAATCCAATCTTATGTAGCGATTGGAGTTGGTGGGCTTACTGGAGAGGGACTTGGACAAAGTGTACAGAAATTGGGTTATTTAACACAGGCGCATACTGATTTTATCATGGCTATCATCGCCGAAGAACTTGGATTTATTGGTGTAGTTATCGTAATAGGCTTACTTGCTGTCATTGTACTTAGGGGCTTCTTTATTTCAAGAAAATGTACAGACAGCTTTGGTGCACTGCTTGCCATTGGTATTTCTTCGATGGTCGGAATCCAAGCTTTCATTAACCTAGGTGCTATTAGTGGGCTAATGCCGATTACTGGAGTTACCTTGCCATTTATTAGTTATGGTGGTACTTCATTGTTAGTATTGCTTATCTCCATGGGTGTTCTAAACAACATTGCAATGAATGTGAGAAGGAAGGAACATGAGACAGAGAGTCAACAAGATAATGCAGATAGAAAAATAAAACAACTAAACAGAGGTGGGAAACATGGTAAATTTAAAGCATATTAAGAAAGTCTTAGTAGCAAACCGAGGGGAAATAGCAATCAGGGTATTCCGGGCGTGTAATGAACTCGGAATACGAACGGTTGCTGTTTATTCAAAAGAAGACCTAGGTTCGCTTCACCGTTTTAAAGCAGATGAAGCATACTTAATCGGGGAAGATAAGAAGCCGATCGATGCGTACCTTGATATTGAAGGCATTATCGAACTTGCTAAAGAAAAAAATATCGATGCGATTCATCCGGGTTACGGTTTTTTATCCGAAAACATCGAATTCGCTAAACGTTGTGAAGAGGAAGGTATTATCTTCATTGGTCCGAAAAGCAAGCATTTGGACATGTTTGGGGATAAGGTGAAAGCTCGCGAACAGGCAGTGAACGCAGATATTCCTGTCATACCGGGAAGCGGAGCTGTACATAGTATAGAAGAAGTTCTTATCTTTGGTGAAAAATATGGTTACCCAATCATCATTAAAGCAACTCTTGGTGGTGGCGGTCGGGGAATGCGGGTCGTTAATAGCCCTGAAGAAGTTTCCGAGGCGTATGATCGCACGAAGTCTGAAGCGAAGACAGCATTTGGTGATGATGAGATTTATGTAGAAAAATTGTTAACGAATCCAAAACATATTGAAGTCCAGATTCTTGGAGATAGCCATGGTGATATCGTCCATCTTTATGAACGAGATTGTTCGATTCAGCGTAGACACCAAAAACTGATAGAAGTTGCTCCTAGTCTTACGTTATCAGATGAACTGCGCGAGGAAATTTGCGAGGCGGCAGTGAACCTAATGCGTAATGTAGATTACCTCAATGCCGGGACAGTCGAGTTCCTTGTTTCAGAAGGCGAGTTCTATTTCATTGAAGTAAATCCGCGTGTCCAAGTGGAACATACGATTACAGAGATGATTACTGGAATTGATATTGTGCAGACGCAAATCTTAATCGCGGATGGTTACGGCTTACATGGAGAAGAAATTCAAGTTCCAAAACAAGAAGATATTATTACGGATGGGTATGCGATCCAGTCAAGAGTCACAACAGAAGATCCGTTAAATAACTTTATGCCTGATACCGGAAAGATTCTTGCTTACCGGACAGGGGGCGGGTTTGGCGTAAGACTTGATGCAGGAAATGGTTTCTCAGGGGCAATCATTAGCCCGCATTATGATTCTCTACTAGTTAAGGTGTCGACATGGGCGAAATCATATGAACAAGCCATTAGGAAGATGGTACGTAACCTTAAAGAATTCCGAATTCGCGGAATAAAAACGAATGTACAGTTTTTGGAAAAAGTAATGCACCACAAACAATTTATCACGGGGGACTATGATACAACCTTTGTTGATAAAACACCGGAATTATTTGAATTCAGAAAATCAAGAGACCGTGCAACAAGAATGCTTACTTACATTGGGGATATCACAATCAATGGAGTAGACGGAGCAGCAAAAGTAGAAAAGCCGGAATTTTCTAAGCTGCTGATCCCTCAAGTCGATCATCACTCCCCATTCCCTGACGGCACAAAGCAAATATTAGATGAAAAAGGCCCTGAAGCGTTAGCGGACTGGGTGAAAGATCAGAAAGAAGTTCTCTTAACAGACACGACTTTCCGTGATGCCCACCAGTCATTACTAGCAACTCGGATTCGCACGAAGGATCTTGTACAAATCGCTGAACCAACAGCGAAAATTCAACCGAACTTATTTTCTGTTGAAATGTGGGGAGGAGCAACTTTTGACGTTGCCTATCGCTTCTTAAAAGAAGATCCTTGGGTACGCCTTGAGCAATTACGGGAACAAATGCCGAATGTTCTATTCCAGATGTTGCTGCGTGCAAGTAATGCAGTTGGTTATAAGAACTACCCGGATAATTTAATCCATGCATTTGTTGAGAAAAGTGCAGAAAAAGGTATAGATGTATTCCGTATTTTTGACAGTTTAAACTGGTTTGATGGGATGAAGCTCGCTATCGAATCGGTTCGGAACAATAATAAGATTGCAGAGGCTGCAATGTGCTACACCGGTAATATGCTAGATAAAGGTCGATCAAAGTACGACTTGGATTACTATGTGAGCTTGGCAAAACAGTTGGAAGATGCCGGTGCTCATATTCTAGCAATTAAAGATATGGCCGGACTATTGAAGCCTGAAGCAGCATATCAGTTAATTTCAACATTGAAAGAAAAGACAGATTTACCAATCCACTTACATACACACGATACAAGTGGAAATGGAATTTATATGTATGCACGAGCAGTAGATGCCGGCGTAGATATTGTTGATGTTGCGAATGGTCCGCTCGCAGGGATGACTTCGCAACCAAGTGGACAGACGCTTTATCATGCACTGGAAGGACATGTTCGTCAGCCTGAAATGAATATCGATGCAGTGGAAGAACTCTCGCATTATTGGGAAGGGATTCGGGAATATTATAGTGATTTTGAAAGCGGGATGAAGTCACCTCACACTGAAATCTATAACCATGAGATGCCTGGCGGGCAATATAGTAATTTACAGCAGCAGGCTAAAGCGGTTGGCCTTGGGGACCGCTGGAATGAAGTAAAGAAAACATTCCGTCTCGTTAACGATATGTTTGGTGATATCGTTAAAGTAACACCATCTTCTAAAATAGTTGGTGATATGGCACTATTCATGGTACAGAATGATCTCTCGGAACAAGATGTGTATGATAAAGGGCACCAGATTGACTTTCCGGAATCTGTCATTGAGTTTGCGGCCGGATATATCGGCCAGCCTTATCAAGGTTTCCCGGAAAAACTACAGAAAGTCATTTTAAAGGATAAGGAACCGATTTCTGTCCGTCCTGGAGAATTGCTTGAGCCCGTTGACTTTGAAGCTTTAAAAGAAGAATTGGAGGAAAAGCTAGAGCAATCAGTTACTGATCAAGACGTGATTGCATATGCACTTTATCCGAAAGTATTTCTTGACTATAAAGATTTCACGGATACTTATGGTGATATGTCTGTTCTCGATACACCGACATTTTTCTATGGTATGAAGCTTGGTGAAGTGATTGATGTGACAATTGAAGAAGGGAAAACATTGATTATTAATCTTGTTTCCATTTCTGAGCCGAAACCCGATGGTACCCGTGTGATCTATTTTGAACTAAATGGTCAGACTCGTGAAATTCAAATTAAAGATAAAAGTATTCGTTCATCCGTTGCCTTTAGACCAAAAGTGGAGAAAGGGAATGAGAAGCATATTGGTGCAACGATGCCTGGTACAGTTTTAAGTGTGAACTGTAAGAAGGGCGATCAGGTGAAGAAAGGCGACCATCTGCTTACAACAGAAGCAATGAAGATGGAAACAAGTATTCAAGCGCCGTTTGGTGGAACCATTAAAGATGTCTATGTAAAAGACGGCTCCGTCATTGAAGTTGACGATATTTTAATCGAATTTGAATAAAACAAAAAACATCGCTCCCAATCAAGAGCGATGTTTTTTGTTCTAAGAAATAACTGTATTTGTGTGGTTAGGCTGTTCATGCATTTCTCTTGTTGCGCTCCGGTTTGATAACAGAAGATAGTAACTCAGCATCCCGAAATAACAAGAGATGAATAGAGCGTGTGCAAGTGTTGCGAATAGACTGAGCATCGTAAAGACACTTAATGCACCAGACAGAGCTTGTAATACAATAAGCGAAAGTGCAATCGCCCAACCGCCTACCATGACTTTAGAGTGTTTATATTCTTTAATAATTTTAACGAACAACACAATCGTCCAAAGGAACAAAATGATTGCGCTCAAACGATGCCCCATTTGTACCCATTGCTGGAAGTTATAACTCGCAATACCGCCGGGATTATTATTGTAGCAGAAGGGGAAATCTGGACAAACGAGACTGGACTCAGTATGTCGGACAAGCGCCCCTGTATAGACGACAGCGAGTGTATAAATCGTAAGCGCAATAAACTCGATTCGATGCTTTTTCTTAATGGTGAGCGATTCCGTATCCCACTTCTTGTCGGTCTCAAAAATAAGTAGCGTAAGCAGGAATACAGTAGCAAACGAAATTAGTGAAATTCCGAAATGTAATGCAAGCACAAAGTCTGATTGTCCCCATACAACAGCAGCTGCACCGATCAGTGCTTGTAAAATGAGAAAGACAACTGAACTGATAGAAAGGAATTTAACTTCACGGATATGACCGATTTTTCTCCATGCTAGAATTGCTAATAATACAACGATAATTCCCATTGAACCGGATACTAAGCGGTGACTGAGTTCGATAATCATCTCGAAGTTGAATTCAGATGGTATTAATTGTCCTTCACAAAGCGGCCAGCTATCTCCACAGCCATCTGCTGAACCTGTCTTTGTAACAAGTGCACCACCTAAAAGTACAAAGATCATCCCGATTGTCGCAACAACGGATAACCATTTTAAAAGTTTCATGTTATTTTTAAGCCTCACTTCTTCTTAGTATATGTATACACTTTATAACGTTTATAATAATATTTTACGGGAACAATATCAAAGAAATATACCCTTAGTTGAAATTCGTCATTAATTTGTAACAGTATTCAACATAAAAGCAGTATTTACCATTCAAATAGTAAAAAATACTTGCAATGTGGGGCGTAGTTTGCTAGAAATAGTATGAGGGTCGAGTGGGTTATACTTCCGGAAGAGAGAAATTCTAAAATAATGATTTGATTTAATTATCCAAAATCATTCAATCAATAATTATTTTATTTAAATAGTAATTATTGGTTGGATAGAATTTTATTTGATTCCATGATACAATAAAAGTAATTATCGGCTATATTTGTCATGTGTAAAACTAGCTATGGTAATGAAAATCTTGGCTTTTTCGAAAAAAGGGGGGAAATGAGAATGAACAAGGTGGAAACGCCGTATACAGACGTAGTAAGTGACACCGCAATTCCTGCCAAAAATATGAGAAGTATGGTGCAAGCTGTTAAAGCTCTTATCAAAATCGGAATTGTCAATTCAAATTTAATAACTGTAATTGCTGGTTTTTGGTTGGCTATATACATACATGGTCTGACGTTCAGTGAACATATCGGTACGCTGATTATGACCTTAATCGGTAGTGGTTTAGTAATCGCCGGTGGGGCTATCCTAAATAACTGGTATGATGTTGATATAGATCCGAAAATGACCCGGACAAAGACACGGCCAACTGTAACAGGGCTATTTTCGCTTAGAGCAGTCCTGATATCTGGTATCGTCACGACGATTATTGGGTTAGGGATTCTTTTTCTGTTTACAAATGCTTATGCCGCATTATTTGCCTTTATCGGTTGGTTTGTTTACATTGTGTTATATACGATGTGGACGAAACGGAAGTATACATTAAATACGATAGTGGGTTGTATTTCAGGAGCAATGCCGCCACTGATTGGTTGGTTTGCAATTACTCCAGAGCTACATATTGTTCCGATTGGACTATTTTTAATCATGTTTATATGGCAGACACCGCATTTCCTTGCTCTTGCTATGAAGAAGATGGACGAATATAAAGAGGCTGGTGTTCCAATGCTTCCGGTCGTCTATGGATTTAACATAACGAAGCGGCAAATTATTGTATACATTGCGTGTCTATTACCGTTGCCATTATTGCTTACATCACTCGGTACGACATTTGTCGTTATCGCTACCGCACTAAATATTGGATGGTTAATTCTAGCTGTTTCAGGATTATTTGTTAAAGACGATTTGAAATGGGCAAATAGAATATTTGTTTATTCTTTGAATTATCTCGTCATCCTGTTCCCGCTTATGGTTATTGTAACGCTCCCAATATTTAATTAACTATTGTCCTTAAATATAAAATTAATATATAAGGAAACAACAACAAGAAGAAAGAGAGGTATGAACACATGAAAAGATGGATGGGAAAATTTAAAGCACTCATGCTTTTTACTTTCTTAGCAATCCTATTAGCAGGGTGTGGAAAAGAGAATTTAACTTCCCTTAATCCTAAGGGCTATGGGGCAGATATAACATTAGATCTAATTCTTTATATTACATTCATCATGATTGGTGTTTTTGTAGTTGTAATGGTGATCTATACGATTGTATTGATCCGTTACCGTAAAAAGAAGGGTCAAGAGAATGAAATTCCAGTACAGGTGGAAGGGAATACGAAGTTAGAGATTGTGTGGACTGTAATTCCAATCATTCTTGTTATTATTATCTTGGTCCCTACAATTTACTTCACCTTTGATCTAGCAGATACGTCAGAGGCAAGTTCATCAATTAATATTGATGTAACAGGTAACCAGTATTGGTGGCATTTTGAGTATCAAGATGAAGAAGTCTCGACAAGTCAGGACTTGTATATCCCAACTGGAGAAAAAGTATACTTGAATATGGTTTCATCAGACGTAATTCACTCGTTCTGGGTGCCATCAATATCTGGAAAAATGGACGTTAACCCGGAAAACGTGAATACAATGTTCATTGAAGCTTATGAAGAAGGAGTTTACTGGGGTAAATGTGCCGAACTTTGTGGACCATCCCACTCGCTGATGGACTTCAAAGTAATTGCAGTAAGTCCAGAAGAGTATGAACAGTGGATCACAGACATGCAAAACTTTGATCCTGAAGAGGTACCGGACGATGCAGTTGCACAGGAAGGTCAAGACCTATTCCAAAATAACTGTATGGGATGTCACGCGCTTGGATCTGCACCATCTGGTGTTGGACCAAACTTGACTAACTTTGGTGACCGTACACACTTTGTAGGATATCTTGAACCAACAAAAGAGAATCTTGTTAAGTGGATTACAGATCCAGAGTCAATTAAGCCTGGTAACCTAATGACGGGTACGTATGATGTGACAGAAGAAGAAGCTGATAAGATAGCAGAGTATTTAATGCAGCTTCAGCCATCTGAAATAACCCCTGAGAGTGCTGGGGGCCTTATCGACTAATAATATTAATTAAGGGATGGAAGACACAAGAGGGAGGTTAAAGCTTTGAGTACTACTACTCAAAAAAGAAGCTTGGGAACCGTGATTTGGGATTACATGACCACCGTTGACCATAAAAAGGTCGGAGTATTATATTTGCTTTTCGGTGGGATATTCTTCCTAATGGCCGGATTACAAGCATTAATTATTCGAACTCAGTTAATGACACCAGAAAACGACTTTGTTTCTGCTGGCTTATATAATGAATTGATTACGATGCATGGAACGAACATGTTATTCCTTGCAGCGATGCCGTTGTTCTTCGGCTTAATGAACTATGTTATGCCACTTCAAATTGGAGCTCGTGATTTGGCATTTCCTTTCTTGAACGGTTTAGGTGTTTGGCTATTTATCTTTGGTGGACTCTTAATGAACTCTAGTTGGTTTTTTGGAGGAGCACCAGATGCAGGGTGGACAAACTACGCACCACTTTCCGTACAATCACCTGGTCATGGTATAAACTTCTATGTATTGGGACTGCAGCTAGCAGGTGCAGGAACAATTATGACAGGGATTAACTTTATAGCAACGATTGTATTAATGCGTGGACCAGGGATGACATATATGAGAATGCCGTTATTTACATGGACAACATTAGTAACAAGTATTCTTATTTTATTCGCTTTCCCAGCATTTACAATTGCACTATTCTTAATGCAGTTTGACCGTATGTTTGATTCTGCTTTCTTTGATATTGCTTTAGGTGGTAACTCGGTTATCTGGCAACACTTATTCTGGATAATGGGTCATCCTGAAGTTTATATTTTGGTTCTTCCCGCATTCGGGATATTTAGTGAAGTCATCCCGACATTCTCGAAGAAACGACTATTTGGTTATACCGCGATGGTTTTCGCTACATTCCTAATCGCATTTTTAGGATTCATGGTTTGGGCGCACCATATGTTTACTGTAGGCCTAGGACCAGTAGCTAACGCTCTTTTCGCGATTGGTACGATGGCGATTGCCGTGCCAACGGGAATCAAGATATTCAACTGGCTCCTCACAATGTGGGGCGGTAGTATTAAAATAACTACTCCGATGCTTTATGCACTTGGATTTATTCCATCTTTCACAATTGGTGGGATGACAGGTGTTATGCTTGGTTCAACAGTTGCGGACTATCAGTTCCATGACACGTATTTCGTAGTTGCGCACTTCCACTACGTTATAATTGGTGGATCAGTATTTGGTATACTAGCGGCAGTACACTATTGGTGGCCGTTGATGTTCAACCGGATGTTAAGTGAGAAGTTAGGAAAACTTGAATTTTGGCTGTTCTTTTCTGGTTTCCATTTAACATTCTTCATTCAGCATTTCTTAGGACTAATGGGTATGCCACGTCGCTACTGGGTATTCCTAGAGAATCAGGAACTGGATTTAGGAAACTTAATCAGTACGTTAGGTTCTTACTTGATGGGTCTAGCAGTAATTGTGTTATTAATTAATGTTGTGACCTCATACTTCAAAGGTCCAGCACCAAGAGACCCATGGGATGGAAGATCATTAGAGTGGTCAGTACCGAATCCAACGCCTTACTATAACTTTAAATACACACCATTAACTCGTGGATTAGATCCATTTTGGATTGAAAAAATGGAAGGTGATGGTAAGATAAAACCTGCTGAACCATTACATGACATTCATATGCCACATGGTTCAATACTTCCATTTCTAATCAGTCTTGGACTTACAGTTGCATCGTTTGGTTTTATTTACCAGTTAGATGGTCCACATGGCAGGATATTAATTTACATCGGTATGGCATTTGCTATCGGTTGTATGATTGTTCGGTCATTGAAAGATGACTACGGCTATAACATCCCCAAAGAAGAACTTGAAAAGGAGGATGATTAAGATGAGTCACCAGGAAGCAATTGGCAGGAATGCACATAAAATAGATCCAAATAATATTCCTGCAGAGCCTGCGAGGGTTACAGCAGAGGGTAAACATAAACACCTTGGTATATGGATTTTTCTTGGAAGTGAAACGGTTCTTTTTGCCAGTTTGTTCGGGACATATATCGCGCTTAAAAACTCTACTGCTGGCGGACCGACGACACAAGAATTATATGGTCTTGAACTTGTATTCTTAATGACACTTCTTTTACTTACAAGTTCTTTAACGAGTGTTTATGCAATTTACCATATGAAGAATAACAACTTTAAGAAAATGCAATTATGGATGGGTATCACTGGGTTACTAGGACTCGCATTCTTAGGTTGTGAAATTTATGAGTTCGCTCATTATATTACAGATTACGGCTTTACTTTCCGCTCTTCTGCGTTTGGTTCAGCTTTCTATGCGTTAGTCGGCTTCCACGGAGGACACGTTATTTTCGGTTTGAGCTGGTTAATCGTATTGATGGCACGTAATGCAAAACGCGGACTGGACACATATAACGCTCCGAAGTACAATACATTTGCATTGTACTGGCATTTTATTGACGTTGTATGGGTGTTCATCTTTACAGTCGTATATCTAATGGGGATGGTGGGTTAAAATGACAGAAAATACTACGCCTAACAAACTCGATTCTTACCGTAAACAAGAAAGTAAAGATGAGATGAAAATCCAAGTAATTAGCTTTGTTTCAATGATTGTATTTACCGTCATTGCATTCGCTCTTGTTGGAACGCAGTTAATGACTGGTTCGTATTTAAGTATCTTGCTAGTTGTCCTAGCAATTGTGCAGGCGATGTTCCAATTCTTATATTTTATGCATTTGAAAGATAAGGGTCATGGACCAGCTTCTGCATCAATCTACGGAGGAATGTTAATTGCATTTCTAACTATCCTTGGATTAGGAGTTATTACTTGGTGGTAAAATTTAAAAAGATCGGGAGAGTATTCCCGATCTTTTTTTGCGAATTTCGTCACATTTTTATTAAATTCTCACGAAAATATGGTATATAATAAGTGAATAAACCTTTTTATGGAGTGACTATATATGTGGTTAGAATTACAAATCTTCGGCTTTAGAGCTTTGTGGAGTCCATATTTCTTTACATTCTGTGTACTGCTAGGAGTTATTTATTATTTAGCAACTGGCCCTTACCGCCATAAATTCGGTGGAACAGAAAAGCCTACGGTTAAGCAACATGTTTTGATGTATACAGCGTTATTTCTTTTATATGTAGCTAAAGGTTCGCCAATTGATTTATTATCCCATATAATGTTTAGTGCGCATATGATACAGATGGTAGTATTTCTGCTTATCTTTCCAATCCTTGTCATTAAAGGACTTCCATTATGGGTTTGGGAAAGGGTTCTAAGAAACAATATCTTAGGTCCAATTATTCGACTACTCACAAAGCCGATTATTTCTTTGCTTTTATTTAATGGATTGTTTTCTATCTACCATATACCAGTTGTCTTTGATTTTTCAAAGTCGGCTCCAGTATGGCATTTCGTTATTCATAGTATTTTATTGATTGCTGCCTTTATCGTGTTTATTCCACTGTTATTACCATTTAAGGAAATAAATACGATGACTCCTTTATTGAAAGTCGGCTATATCTTTGCTAATGGTGTATTGATAACTCCGGCTTGTGTATTGATTATCTTTACAAAAACACCTGCTTATGAAGCTTATTTGGCAGGGGGTGCATGGTTACAATCATTAGCAATCTGTGTGCCTGGTGATGTACTTGACGGAATTGAATTAGCTCTTTCCGGGCCTGAAATGTTTTCACCATTAAGTACGATAAACGACCAGCAATTCGGTGGTGTTATTATGAAAACACTTCAGGAAGTCGTTTATTTATCATTAATGATACGAGTATTCTTTGGTTGGTTCCGGGAGAAATCAAGAGACGTCGATCCAGTTAGTGTAGAAGTAAATTAAATTATATTAAATCACACAGTAGTGCGATTTTAAAAAAATCAGGTCAACTATTTTGATAGCTGACCTGATTTTTTAATTACCTTTTTCTTGAGCGAGTGGTTTTAATTCATTGGCTAAGTTTGTTAGCAATGTTTGCGCACGTTCCACGAGTGATTCTGGGAAGTTCTCTTCTTCACCATACTCGATTCCATGTGGATAGTAATGCTTACCGAGTAATGGAGTTAATAGCTTGATCACCGCATCTCTGCGATCTACATCTCCACTTGTCGCATAACCTTGAACACGGATATAATATGTAATATTTTTTTCATTGGAACCAATTTTGTAATCATATGTTACTCGTTCATAGTCCCACTGTCCAGCACGGATAAAGGCATGCTGCCCCGTAATTTTATCAAGCGGTTTCAAGTCCATTACTAAATCGTCAATTCCAGTGTTTTCAATTCTCATTTTTTTCACCCCTAATAATTGTCCACTTTATTTAATCATAGTATGAATAGAAATAATTTGCAATGAAAACCTGTTCGGTTAAAAAGGATTATAATTAGAATTAATAGGGAAAACATTGAATGTATCATACTATATCTTCATAGACTGTAATATATCATAATAGAGGGGCTGTATCGATGCGTATATTACGAAGTTTAGTACTACTTACTATCGTTGTTATTCTTGCTTTTTATTGGATAGAACAAGACGAACTGAATAGTCAAGAAAAAGTGGAGTCACAAGTAGTTGAAAAAGCCCTTATGCTGCAAGCAAAGTCAACACCTGTCCTTACAGCGAGTAAACAAGTGTTACAAGGGGATTTATACCATTGGATTGGAAAACCCATAGAAGAGCTCGAACAGGAGATGGGCGAGCCTGTACGAAAGGATTTGAGCGCTTACGGGTACATATGGTGGGTTTACACGAACGAAAGTGATTACTATATCCAATTCGGAATAGAAGATGACCATGTGCAAACCATTTATGCTATTGGGAATGGTTTATCATTAGAGCCGATTCAACTTGGGGCATCTTATGAATCAATTAGAGAAGAGTTTCCATTCAAGGAAGAAGTCGGTTATACAGACGGTTACGCTACTTATACATTCCGTATGACAGCAGAAGATATGATCCAGCGACCTTTAGTAAAGGTTTCCGACGATTTATTCATGCAATTTTACTTTGATACGTTTACAAATGAGTTGTCATCTGTTCGTCTTATGGAAGCGGACGTCTTATTACGCCATCAACCATATGAAGTTGTCTACCGCGGTCCGCTTCCAGCTAAACCAGATCTTACGGATAATGAATGGAGTCAAGTGGAAAAGGGGATGGAACAACAAATATTCAATATAAGTAACGTGTTAAGGAACCGTTTTGATAAATCTACATTGGAATGGGAAGAAGATGTAAGTGGTGTGGCATACAATCATAGTAAAGATATGAATGATAATAATTATTTTTCTCATTATAGTTTGAATGGGGATGGATTGAAAGAAAGGCTAGAAATTACAGGGTTACTTTATATATCTGCTGGGGAAAATATTGCAGCACAATACCCGGATGCCCCAGCTGCAGTTGAAGGTTGGTTAAATAGTGATGACCACCGGGAAGCACTGCTTCAGGAAGAATATACTCACCTAGGAGTAGGAGTTTATCGCTTTTACTATACACAGAACTTTTTAGCAAAGCCGATGTAACTCGGCTTTTTCTTTTTGTCTCCATTAAACAGTATGCTTTTTTCAGCGTAAGTGACTTGCTCGTCCTCCAGACTGGCTCTCTAATCGCCGTTCAGTTGCCCGGTGGAGTGGATTAATATTAATGGAAAATATTCCACCATTATCTCACCATAAAGCTTACGAGGAGTAACCCGGCCGCCTGCGGACTTCCTGATGATAGGTGCACACCTAAGCTGACTGAAAGTATACGGCAGTTATTACATGGTGCAGGCGTTCTTAACTAGCTCAGATTGCAATAGTTGAGTTGATTATAAGCTTTTGAACAGTTCATGCCTATTTGCATATTTTAATAATATGCGAATATCTAATTGCAAATGAGGTGAGTGATGATGGCAGAAGAATCTAATGTGGAGCTTAAACGGTTCAAATCATTTATAAACAGCCACCCAAAATTAGTCCGTAAAATACGTAAAGATGGGAAAAGCTGGCAAGAAATCTATGAGCAATGGGTTCTGCTCGGTGAAGATGACATCCACTGGGAACAATATAAAGAAGAAACAGATGAAAAAAGTAAAAGCGGTGAAGAGAAGAAACAGACATTTTCTAAACTTGACTTAAAACCTGACTTTGTAAAGCAAATTTTAAAATATACAGAAACGGTAGATGTAAATAAGCTTCAAGAACAGGTACAGCAACTAAGTGATACAATTGCAACGGTACAAGAAATTGTCGATATATACAAAAAACCACCGGCACAAGAGAATAGAACTAGACAGCCTTTTGATTGGTTTAGAGACTAGGGGGGAAGAACATGGAACAGGCAGTTTACCTCTATTTACGTGAGCAGCCGAAATTGCTTGAGTTTATCAGACGACAACCAATCTGGTATCGATATTTACTTAGGGAGGGAGCAAAGTTACTTCCAGAACTTGAGAAGGAAGCTAAAGTGTTCTATGGTCAAACTTTCTCCGGCAGGTTAAATCGTGTGAGTGATCAAGTTCAAATGGCTTCCATGTTGATCAATGTTGCTAACATTTTAAAAGATTAGTGCCGTTTTATTTTCATAAATCCAATTAAATGTTAAAATCAGGGTGGAGGTGTTAAAATGATTGCGACAATGGAGTATGTAACAATTTTAGATGATGCGGAAGAGCTTGGAAAAGTAGTTTTCGATTCGGATGTAATGCGAGACTATCTTGAGAAAAAAGCATCATTAGAACAAGATAAAGAAGCGCAAAAGCTAGTAAAAGCTTTTAACGATATAAAAGAACATTATGATGATATACAACGATTCGGACGTTATCATCCTGATTATCAAGAAATAATGAAGAAAGTCCGCTCAACAAAACGGGCGATGGATATGCATGAAAGTGTTGCCGCTTTTAAAGTGGCTGAACGGAATGTGCAAAGTTTATTAGATGAAATTAGCGAAGTGATCGCCTTTAGCGTCAGCAATCAAATAAAAGTACCGAAAGATGGAGCACTTCTAACCGATAGTGGCTGTAGTTCTTGTGGAAGTGGCGGCAGTTGTGGCTGCGCGTCTTAATGATAAATTTACTTTTCATTATTTCCTTTTATCACGTATCAACGTTCTGTAATCTTCTCACCTCTAAACATGAGGGAAGCCCAACATGTTAAGGTGGGGGATAAACAGTTCGTAAATACCTGATTCTGTTCAACTAACATTCAGTGGGGAGGTAAGGAATTCCCCACTGAATGAAGTTTCACTTTATAAATATGGAGTAGGTGAAAATCTTGATCCCAAAGCGACAAGGGTTGATTGTATGGTTCCAACATATGAAAAACCTGAAGCATATTAAACGATATGGTAATCTCATCCATGCCTCTAAAATACATAAATATGCCGTAGTCTATGTTAATCAAGAGGATATTGAAACGATTGAGAAAAAGCTTCTCCGGCATTCCTTCGTATCCAAAGTAGACCGGTCGTACAAACCTTTTGTCCGCACAGACTACGAGAATACGAAGCCTGACGAAGCGAAAAAATTTGATTATAAAATGGGTATTTAAGAACAAAGGCGGAAGCGCCCGTTTAGCAACGTACAAACTAGAGCACTCTGGAATGAGATAAAGGAAACACAACGAACGATAGTGAGTTGATGTTGACTTATCGATTGGAGGAGTGTGAAGTTTGATAGTTGTTGGGCGCTGGAGCCGGACGTGGCTAACCCTGAATAACTAAGTTATCACAGCATTTTTATTTTATAGTACTACAACACGAAAAAAAACCTGCAGAACAAACATCTGCAGGTTCTTTTTGTTTTCATGATGAAAACAAAAAGACAAAGGGAGAGGAGAAACCAGAGTAAAACCTACGGGGAAGAATAAGTATACTCTGTTTGAATCAACCAACTAACGTTTAGTTGAATCATTATGCTAGTATGTACAAACAAATAAAAATTATACAATATGAAAAAAATAACCTATCTATCCACCCCCTCGGAATAGAGGTTATTTAATTAATGATGTCTAGGTACATACGTTAAAGACTTTCGAACCCCGGCTAAAGTTATGTTATACTTGCAAGATACAAATTCACTAATTGTTAATCGTAAGTAAACATAAGTTTAATTATTTTTGGTTTTGTGGTAGGATAATGTCGAATCGTCGAATTGGAGTGACCGCCATGAGAGTAATAGCCGGAAAACGAAAAGGACAGGCATTAAAAGCTGTCCCCGGTAATGAAACTAGACCAACAACAGATAAAATCAAAGAAGCGATCTTCCAATCCATCGGCCCGTTTTTTGACGGGGGACGTGTATTGGATTTATTTGCCGGCAGTGGCTCCCTCGGAATCGAAGCGCTCAGCCGTGGAATGGACCAAGCGATCTTTGTTGATAAGCAAGGAAAAGCAATACATACAATCAAAGAAAACTTAAAAACGGTGAAAATGGCTAACCAAGCAGAAGTATATCGGGCTGATGCAAAGCGCGCCTTGAAGGCAGCAGCAAAGCGCGGAATTGTCTTTGACTTAATCCTGCTTGACCCGCCGTACGGAAAGGTAAATCTAATCTCTCTTATTCAAGAGATTATCGAATATGAGCTTATCAGGAAAAATGGTTTACTATACTGTGAACACGATCCACGTGATAAACTGCCGGAAGAAACAGCAAATTTGACGATACAAAAACAAGAAGTTTACAGCAGTACAATTGCAGTAACTATCTACCGTTTTAAATAGGAAGGGGTTAGATCATGACTAAGCTAGCTATTGTTCCTGGCAGTTTTGATCCATTTACAAATGGACATTTAGATATTGTTGAGCGAGGGGCAAAAATTTTTGATGAAATTCTTGTAACGGTTTTTAATAACCAAGCAAAATCACCGTTGTTCACTGTGGAGGAACGTGTGAATTTAATTAAAGAATCGACAAAACATTTGCCGAACGTAAAAGTAGATTCTTCCGACTTTCTACTTATGGACTATGCTACCGAAAAAAACGCAAATGCGGTCATTCGTGGTTTACGGGCAATTAGTGATTTTGAGTATGAAATGCAGATTACTTCGATGAACCGGAAATTAAATAAAGATATTGAAACGTTTTTTATAATGACTAATAATCAATTTTCCTTTTTGAGCTCGAGCATGATTAAAGAAGTTGCCCAGTATAATGGTAATATTACCGGGCTTGTACCGGAGATTGTTGAATTGGAATTAAAAAAGAAATTTAATTTTACATAATGCTTGAGGGCTAACATTCGGGTAAAGTGAACAGAATGTTAGCTCTCATTTTTACTATTCTTGATAAACAAGAGGAAACCTACCCATAGGAAAAGAATTGTAATAAATGGTCCAATATTTGTAAGCTGCTGAAGTGTATAGGAAAAGAAGGTATCTGTAGGTTGAGTTGCTACTGTAATTTCGCTATACATTGTTTGGTAATCCAAATAAAGTGGCTTGTAGAATATAATGGTCAAGATACTTGCAATGATTCCGTGTAAAACGCGGGCAAATACATAAGGTGAAAAGCGTATGTCTGTTTTAGCAAGGATACTGGCGACTTGCGCTTGAACGGAAAAGCCATTAAAACCGAGTATGAAGCTCACGAGAATTACTTTCGGGAGTAAGGAGTCAGTTGTGATTTCGGATATCAATGTTGCGCCAAGCGTAATTTCAAAAAGTCCTGAAAAAAACGGAACTGCAAGTGTACCGGGAATGCCAAGCAAGAAGAATATACCTTCAAATAGTTTACTGAATAATATAGTGAAATTTACAAGGTGAAGCAGTTGAACGATAACGGAAAATAAAATAATAAATCCACCGACCATGACGAGAGTTTTAATTGATTGTAAAACTGCATCTCCAAGTATTTCTCCAAGCGGCCTAGGGTCTCTACTGCGTGTCCGGTGCATTTGTTTTACTGCTTGAATAAGAATCGGGCTATTATTTTTTTTCTTTGCCTTATTAATTATCGGCTTCTCTTCGCGTATTTTATAAAACCGCATGAGTATCCCGACAACCATGTTGCTTCCATAGTGAGCTGCCGCAAGTAACGCGCCAAGCGCAGCATTATGGAATAAACCGACTGAAATAGCTCCAAAAATAAATAATGGGCTCGAATTATTTGTGAAGGATACGAGCCTTTCTGCTTCAATTTGGGTTAATTGTTTCTCTTCTCTAAGTCTTGCCGCTATTTTCGCGCCTGTTGGGTACCCACTTGCCATTCCCATCATCCATCCGAAACTACCGGCACCTGGCACATTAAATAGCGGTCGCATGATCGGCTCAAATAAGACGCCGAGAAATTTAACAACACCGAAAGCAAGTAATAATTCTGCAGTAATAAAAAATGGCAGAAGAGAAGGGAAAACTACTTCTGCCCACATGTTCAACCCACGTAAGCTAGCGGCTAATGCTTCGTCGGGAAAATATATAAGTAATATCGTTAAACAAATCGTAATTGCTGCTAATAAAATAGTTTTCACAAATGGATTCAAGTTAAAGCCCCCTAATACACGAGCATGTTCTGTACAACCAATTTTAGAAGGTGTAAAATAAACACGAGAATAATTGCGCGAATTAAGTACAAGCTATATATTCTCTATCAATATACGCAGCTTAGGGCTTTGAATATGACTACTATTTACAGAATATAGTTATTCGAAAGGAAGGTGTTGACTGGAAGATGAAATTCTCAAAGAAAAAAATACTGTTTTATTTAATTTTTTTCATCGCTTTATACTTTTTTGCTACATATCAATTACCATATTATATTCAAAAACCTGGGAATACCGAGCCATTAAATCCAATTGTGGAAGTGGCTGATGCATACGAAAGTGAAGGAGAAATGTACTTAGTGACGGTTAGCGGACTACAGGCTACACCACTCCATTATATCCTTGCAAAAATACTTCCACATAACGAGATTAAACCTCTCCATGAAGTAATTCCAGAAGGGATAAGCACAGATGATTATATGCATGCACAACTTCAAGTGATGGAAAGCTCCCAGGAAGCCTCTCTCGTAGTCGCTTACGAGGCAGCTGGTCGTGATATTAAGATCGATTATGCAGGTGTGTATGTCGTAAGCGTTGTCGAGGATATGCCGTCTTTTGGAAAGCTTGAGATGGGAGATTTAATAACTCGAATTGATGGGATCGAAATCACTGAATCCACTGATTTAATCAATTATGTTGAGGAAAAGGCTGCTGGTGAAACAATTACGGTTGAATTATTGAGAGAAGATGAGCAACTAACGGAAGAAATAACGTTGGATTACTTTCCAGATGATGAGACTCGAGTAGGAATGGGAATCAGTTTGGTAACCGATCGGGAAGTGACGGTGAATCCTGAAGTCGAGTTCTCCAGTGGTCAAATTGGTGGTCCAAGTGCCGGGTTAATGTTCGCTTTAGAAATTTACGATCAATTGACCGAGGAAGATATTACAAAAGGTTATGAAATTGCCGGTACAGGAGAAATCGATTATGAAGGAAATGTATACCGAATCGGTGGAATAGACAAAAAGGTTGTCTCTGCTGACAGGGAGGGAATTGATATTTTCTTCGCCCCACATGAGGAAGGAAGAGAGGATTCCAATTATGTCGTTGCTAAAGAAAAAGCAGAAGAAATCGGCACAGCGATGGAAATTGTACCAGTTGATACGTTTAATGATGCATTAGAGTATTTAGAAGCACTACCTGAAAAATAATAAAGCTTGCGGGCAGAGTAATTAATCGTAACGTTACCCTGCTGCAAGCTTTTTTTAATCACGCATTAACGGTCTGTAATACCCCCACCGCTAAACATGAAGGAAGCCCAACATGTGAAGGTGGGGGATATACAGTCCGTAAATCATTCTAACATTCAGTGGGGGGAGGTACGGAAACCTCCACTGAATGAAGTTTCACTCTATCTAACGATTCGGATTGGCCCTTTTAATTCTTGGTTAAATAGCACTTTTCTGGTGGAGGGCTCAAGGATACTGTAATAGGAAAGGCTCGCTTTTTCTTCTAGTTGCATTAAGGGATGCATGTTTTTACGGTAGCTAGATAGAACAGGAATTTTGATTGCTTTTTTTACATGGTTTAAATATTTTTGTCCTTGCTCGGTGATGCCGAGAACTCGCACATATGGAAGTTTAGAATCCTCGGCCAAAAATGGGGCTAGTTCATCTTTAGTCGTATTCGTTAACAGATGAGTAAAGATCCGCTGAATTCTCGTCCATGTATACCGTTTGGTTTTGATTTTGCGGAACCAATCTTCCATATTTTCCACTTGGTTAGCAGTATTTTTCAAGCGATATTCGATTCCCTCTGTTACTCCGTGGATTTGCCGGAGTTCCTGGGGAGTCATTGTTTGCACCCGGTAATTCACAAGTTGAAAATAATGTTCCCAGTGATGCCAATGAGAAGTTGTTTGTTTATATTGTTGGAGCATTTCAGCAGTGATCGCTGGAAGTGCTACGCGAGCCTGTGATGTTACGTTCTGATGCTCAATGATTTCTTTTCGAATACTCGTCGCACTTGCAATTTCTCCTGCAATGTCGGGATCATGAAACTCATTGTTTAATCGTTTGATTGTATGAATATCCATCGGCAAATCCTGTTCAAGGATTGTATTTACATAACCCATGCCGAGAATGTTATTCGGTTGGGATAGATCGAATTGTTGATTTACAAGTCCAATTGCTTCATACGCTTTCATGCTCGCTTCTGGAAAAGACAGACCTTGATGTAAGTGTGCTTTTAACTCGATTTCATACTCTTTTTTCCGTTCTTTCTGTACCAGGTTAGCTGATATAAACGGTTCTGCAGTACCAGCTTCACTCCCGAAACAAATACTTGAAGCTCCTAGCTCATGAAGCAATTGTACAGCCCCTCTTGCAAAATAATCACTATTTTGCACCGCGTAAGCATATGGTAACTCTAATACGATGTCAACACCGGAGGAAAGGGCGGCTCTTGTCCGGTGAAATTTATCGATGATTGCAGGCTCCCCGCGTTGTAGGAAGTTACCGCTCATAACTGCAATTACGGAATCAGCCTGTGATACTTCTTTAGCTTTTTGGACATGATATGCATGACCATTGTGAAAGGGATTATATTCGACAACGACGCCACAAGCTTTCATTTATTTCAACTCCCAGCATTAATGTGCTATTATTGTAACAAATAAAGGAAGAGAATTTCAGCTAAAAGCAGAAAAAAGATTTTATTAGTTAGCTGTAAAGAAAAGATATTGACAAAACATCAATTTTCTTTTAAAATAACTCTTGTTGCCTAGAGGTGATGAACATGAAAATTTCTGTCTCACAGATTCAGAGAGGGAGCTTTAATGCGCCCCTTGAAGTGGAAGAAACAGTTGATGTTTCGGAATTGGAAACGATGAATAATGATATTCGCCGAATTGGACCTGCACAGGTTAAAGCTTTATTGACAATGGACCAGAATGAAGAAATAATTGCTTCTTTAACCATTAAAGGTGAAATGACTTTACCATGTGCAAGAACACTTGTGGATGTTCCTTATTCGTACGACATTTCGGTTGATGAAGTATTCTCTACTTCTCCATTTATCACCGAAGATGAGTTGGAAGAAGAAATTCATCCGGTTGAAGGAGAAGTGCTTGACTTAAAGCCGTATATCATGGAAAATATTCTATTGGACATCCCATTTCGAGTGTTCTCAGAGGAATCCAATCCGGAAGGCGCAGCACCTAAAGATGGTGCCGGCTGGAGTTTTGTTCAAGAGGAAGAACCAAAGGAACAAACTATTGATCCGCGTTTAAAAAAATTGGCGTCTTTACTTGAAAATAATAAGAAGGAAAATGAATAGTGAATAACGTTCTTTTCATTTGAAGGAGGTGTAGGTCATGGCAGTACCTAAGCGTAAAACATCGAAAAAAGTAAGAAACCAACGTCGTACTCATAAAAAACTACATGTACCTGGCATGGTAGAATGTTCTAATTGTGGTGAATTGACGAAGCCGCACCATGTATGTAAAGCATGTGGACATTATGATGGAAGAGAAGTTGTTCGCAACTAATTGTTAGACAACAGCGAGGAGCAGATCACAATCACGTGGTCTGTTTTTTATTTTTTTCTTGTATAATAACTTGGAGACTAGAAGAAAGAATGAAAAGGGGCGAATTTTCTTGGGAGAAGTAATCAACTATGAAATAAATGACGAAGGTTATGGAACAATCCGTTTGAACCGACCGGAGAAGCAAAATGCAATTTCGTTACATATGGCAGAACAGTTACAAGAAAAACTAGTTGAAGCAAGAGAGGCTAATTTGAAATTTTTAATTCTTACAGGGGTAGAGAATCGAATGTTCTCCGCTGGTGGGGATTTAAATGATTTACACGGAGAACTGTCAACTAGTGAAGCATTCGCCAGATTAAAGCCAATGATGGATGTATTGCAGATGGTCCTTCATTTCCCTGTACCGGTAATTGCCCTGTTGAACGGGAATGCGTTAGGTGGAGGATGTGAACTTGCGACAGCTTGCGACATCCGGATTGCTAAAGCGAATACAAAATTCGGATTTATCCAGTCGACCATTGGTATCCTACCCGGCTGGGGCGGTGGTACGATACTTTATAAAAAAGTGCAACCAGATTTTGCACTGGATTGGATTGCAAGGGGAGCTATATTAGACGCCTGTGAACTCGAAGAAAAAGGGTGGATTCACCATGTAATCGACGACAAGGATTGGGACGATGCCATTTATCTAGAAAACTATATAGCAAAGTCGGAAGAACAGATGCGTCTATTAAAAAAGCAATTCACAATCAATATCGCAGCAGATGAACTTTCTAGGCTGATGGTGGAAGAGGTGAAAAGCGCTGCTAGTTTATGGGAATCTGAAGCTCATAAGCAGGCAATTGAAAAATTTTCTAAAAAGAAATAGCTAAACATGATTCTATCAACCCTCACTTCTGCATACATTGATAGCAAAGTAATGAAGGAGGATTGCGATGAAAGAAACTAGACAGGATGCATGGACGAAAGAAGAAGATGTTTTACTAGCAGAAACCGTCCTGCAATATATTAAAAATGGTAATACCCAGTTGGAAGCGTTTAAAGAAGTGGCTGCTAAACTTGCAAGAACACCGGCAGCTTGTGGTTTCCGTTGGAATGCGACAATTCGGAAGCAGTATGATTCAGCGATCCGCAAAGCGAAAGAAGAGCGAAAAAAGGTGAGTAGCCAAGCATTGCGTGCGCTCCAGGCGAATGAGGGTGCTCTTGAAATGAATGCAATTGAGTCTGCAATACAACTTCTAGAACAATTGAAAAGTAAAGGCTCTGAAGCCGAGAATAATGAACAAGTGCAATTGATTGAGAGGCTTAAACAGGAGAATGAGCAACTGAATCAACAAATCGAACGGTATAAAAATGCTTGGAGCGAGATGGAAAAGTTATGGAATTGGGTGGATGGAAACAGTGAACGTAATCTCGGTGTTTAAAAAAACCACGTGAAGTTCGTTCACTAACTTCACGTGGAAATTTTTCATTCATCGTCTTGATTAGGGTGTGCGGCCTTTTCCTGGACACCTTGAGGTAGCCAAATCAATGGATTCTCCCCAAGGTCCCGTTCGAGATCATATTGGGCTTTTTGGAAACCCATCTTTTCCCAGAAGCCTTGTGAATTGATCCGTGGACTTGTTTTAATTGGTAAATCAAAGCTCTTTGCATAGTCCACCATCAATTTTCCATACCCTTGCCCTTGGTAGTCTGGTAATACTTCCAGCTTCCAGAGTGCTAAATAATCCTGTGGTGGGTCAAAATAGTTATCATATTTTTCTTTTATTCTGTATAAACTCATTCTCGCTATTAAGTTCTCCCCGATATAAACCCCGTAAAAAGGTGATTCACTATTGTTTTCAATCAAGTTGTTCTGTAAGTCCTCGAGCATAGAGAGTTCTTGGTTGCCATATTCTTTGAAGCGTTTAAATTTCTCAAGTGTTTTGTAGTTGATTAATAAGTTTTCCACCTTCACTTTATTCATACTTACATCCCCCTTAGTTTATCATGGATATTCATTCATGAAACATTAAATGATCAAAGCATGTTAGATGTATTCTTTCTCTTTATAATTATACATTAATTAATAGTTTTTTTAAATCTTGAGGTTGTGTAACATTGTTATTTCGAATATAGTAGAATCAAAATAGTGCAATCTTGAATGCCAATTTTTATACACTCAACTTACTTGAGTAGATCACTTCCATTCAGCGTAAGTGTTTAGCACGTTCTCCTGGCTAGATTTCTAATCGCCGTTCAGTTGCCCGGTGGACGGATGCTTTCCGCGGGCACAGCCGAAGCCTCGACGCACAGGACGTGCTAATGCAGACGTTGCCACAGGACGTGGCGTACTTAGTCTGCCTCGGGCTGAGCACTAAGGGGTCTCCGGACTCGTGCTATTCCCGCAGGAGCCACCGTCCACCGGGCAACTGAACTGGTTGGGAAGATTATTTTGATTGGAGGTTATTCCATCAAAATGATAGTTGTACTTCCCGAATAACAAATCGTGTTACAAATTGGATCTTTCCTCTCAGCAGGTGCGAGAGGTGTCTGGACTGCGAACCTCCAGAAGAAAGTTGCACTTATGCTGAATGAAAGTAATTTATTATTTGGTTTGTGAAAGTTAGGTTATACAGGGAAAATTGGTAAATCACATAAGGAGAAAATACGGAATGCTAGATTTTATTGTTTATATTCTATCGTTTTTTATTACGATTCCGCTGCTTGCCAGTTTTCTTGTTTATATTATTCGTATGATTCGTGAGCGGAATAAGTTAAAAGCGTTTCATGCTGCAGTGAATTGGACGACACTTTTATATATTATCGCTGTGACGATTATGCTTGGGATTGTATTTGACCGGAGCTTTGTTGGGATTGTTTTAATCTTCCTGCTTTTATCCCTGTCATTGATTGTATTTATCCAGTGGAGGATGGGGCAAGATGTACAAATTAAGAAAGCGGCCAAATTATTATGGAGAATATCTTTTCTTCTATTCTTTCTCCTTTACGGGTGCTTAATGATTGTCGGGATTATTAAATATTTGACAGCATAAACAGAAAGAGTGAAATTTCTGTTCGGATTAGATACAATACAACTTGGACTTATTCATAAAGGAGTAGAATCAGATGCGAATCGACGCGGTAAACATACGGAATCAAGGTCAGTTGATCGCTGATTATAAAAGCAATAGATCGGTTATGAAATTTTTTGATTATCATCCTTTTGAATCGGTGGATGAAAGGGTGGAGGAGTTAAGTAATAGATCATTCAAACGTGAGGAATTGGCGGCGATTCTAGCGGAGCGTAATACAGCCTGGGGTGCAGGGGAAGCAACATTAAAAAATATAAAAAAGTTTCATAACCCGGAAAGTGTTGTCGTCGTAGGTGGGCAGCAAGCGGGACTCCTCACAGGACCGCTCTATACGATTAATAAAATAATTTCGATCCTTCAATATGCAAAGGAGCAGGAAAAAAGATTAGATATACCCGTTTTACCCGTCTTCTGGATAGCAGGAGAAGACCATGATTTTGAGGAAGTCAATCATGTATTCTTCCCGCATGGAAAGGGGCTGAACAAGTTTCCGCTCAAGCAATCCCATTATAAAAAACTTCCCGTAACGGATATTGCATTGGACCAAAAGGTTGCAGCCAAATGGGTGGACGAACTTTTCTCCAAGCTTCCGGAAACTATACATACGAGAGATATTTATCAGTTGGTAACGGATGCGTTACGCCAATCTGTAAGTTTCACCGATTTTTTTGCCGTTGTCATTCATAAACTCTTCCAAGAAGAAGGGATTATCTTGATGGATGCAGCTGATGAGAGGATTCGTAATATCGAACAGGATTATTTTATCCGCTTGATTGAGAATCAGCCAAAGATCAGCCGAGGTGTATTTGATATTGCAAAAGAACTGGAAAACTGTGGATACACGGCTGCTCTCGAACTAGACCCAACTGATGGTCATTTATTCTATCACTTAGATGGGGAACGTATTTTATTAAGTCGGACAGAGCAAGGGACTTGGAAGGGCAAGCAAGATGAGATTGAGCTAACGACAGAGGATTTATTAAAGCTTGCGGAAACAAATCCAGAGAAGCTAAGTAATAATGTCGTCACCCGTCCAGTTATGCAGGAACTTCTCCTGCCTACGTTAGCATTCATAGGGGGACCAGGAGAAATTAGTTATTGGGCACTCCTGAAGCCTGCGTTTCATGCATTAGATTTGAAGATGCCTCCAGTTATCCAAAGGCTTTCATTTACTTATCTCCCTGAAACAATTAATAAAGCTCTCGCTGCAACAGGTTTAACTGTCGAGGAGGCAATCAACGAAGGAAGTTCCGTCAAAAGAGAGCAATGGCTCTTAGCGAAACAAGAGCCACCGATTGATGAGCTTGCTAAGAACTTGAAAGAAACAATTAAAGAAGCCCATAAGCCACTCCGAGAGACGGCAGAAGCAATCCGGGATGATGTAGGAGCACTTGCAGAGAAAAACCTTCATTACTTGCAAAGGGAAATCGAATTTTTGCAATACCGAATGAAACTAGCTTTAGAGGAGAAGTATGCAAAAGATATCAAACAATTTGATGAGATTCAATTACTGCTTCGCCCGGGAGAAGGATTACAAGAGCGGATGTGGAATGTTTTACCGTTTCTGAATGAATACGGAAGAGAGTTTATTTCAAAAATAGCTCGTTCTACCTGTTCTTTCCAAAACTCGCATTACGTTGTTTATTTATAATCCACTTTGGGAACATTTACCACCACTATCCACCACGTTTAAAAAGAATAGAGAAAAGCTGTTAAACATTGATATGACAGCTTTTCTCTTTTTTTGTTTCTATTACTTTTCTCCAGGCAAGCGAAAATATGAAAAAATATCGAAAAAGAAGTGGAGGATAGTGGAGGGTTGTGGTAATATAATATTACGAAAGTGGGGAGAAGAATATGTTCATGGGGGAATACAAGCATAATGTTGATACGAAGGGCAGAATGATTGTACCCGCCAAGTTTCGTGAAGAACTTGGGGATACGTTTGTTGTGACCCGCGGTCTTGATAAATGTTTGTTCGCTTACCCGATGAACGAATGGAAGATTATTGAAGATAAATTAAAACAACTCCCACTAACAAAGAAAGATGCCAGAGCCTTCACCCGATTCTTCTTTTCAGGTGCCGTTGAATGTGAAGTGGATAAACAGGGAAGAATAAATATTCCTTCCACACTAAGGACATATGCCGCACTGGAAAAGGAATGTGTTGTCATCGGGGTCTCTGATCGAGTAGAGATTTGGGCAGGAGAGAAATGGGAAGAATACGTGGAAGAATCGGAGGAATCTTTCTCCGAGATCGCGGAAAATCTATTGGATTTTGATATTTAAAACAAAAGCGGAAGCGACTGTTTAGCGGCGTGCAGACTGTGCCCCGTACAGAGCCAATTGGCATGTCTTTATACAGCACGGATGTGCAAAAAGTCCGCTAGTCGCTGATGGAAGTAATTGAAGCAGGTGATCACTTGTTTGAACATTATAGTGTATTGAAACAGGAAACAATAAAAGGCTTGAATATAGTGCCAAATGGTACATACGTAGACTGCACAGTTGGCGGCGGAGGCCACTCAGAAGAAATAGCATCGAGATTGAATAAGGATGGACTCCTAATTGCTTTTGATCAGGACATTGATGCGCTAGAAGCAGCCAAAAAAAGATTAGCGCCTTATGAGGACCGGATCCAATTTATCCATGCGAATTTTCGTGAAATCAGTGAGGAACTAGAGAAGCTCGATAGGGATCGAATTGATGGTATCTTATTTGATCTCGGAGTTTCCTCTCCGCAGCTAGACCGTGGGGAAAGAGGATTTAGTTATCACCAGGAAGCCGAACTCGATATGCGTATGAATCAGGAAAGTGATTTGACAGCAAAGGAAATAGTGAATGATTGGCCTTATGAAAAGTTAGTAGGCATCTTTTTCCAATATGGTGAAGAGAAATTCTCGAAGCAAATCGCAAGAAAAATCGAAGACTATCGCAGGACAACTACGATAGAGACAACCTCCGAACTTGTAGAGATCATCAAAGAAGCAATTCCCGCTCCTGCAAGAAGAAAGGGGGGGCACCCTGCAAAACGGATTTTTCAAGCATTACGGATTGCAGTAAATGATGAATTGGCCGCTTTCAATGATGCACTGCATCAAGCAGCAGAACTTGTAAGTATTGATGGAAGAGTTGTCGTAATCACTTTCCATTCTTTAGAAGACCGTTTATGTAAGCAGGCCTTTAAAAAATGGAGTACAGCGAAAGAAACACCACGAAATTTACCAATCATACCGAAAGAGCATGAAGCGCCGTTTCGGTTAATTACGAGAAAACCAATTATAGCAAAGGAGAGTGAACTCGAGGAAAATCGCAGGTCACGCTCTGCTAAATTAAGAATTGTAGAAAAAAGAAAAAAATGGGATAAAGCATTTATATACGAGGAAGGGTGGAGAAAATAATGAGCGCAAATCAAGCGAGGAGCTGGAACGCGAATCCATCTCCTAGTCCAAATCACGAACCAAAAAAGGTATCTGTAAAGGTTAAGAAACAGGGTTGGATTACCAAAGGTGAAAAAGTCATTTATTCAATGATTGCTGCTGGTTTAATTATTGCTGGTATATTCATGGTTTCTTTATCTTCCGAGACAGATGCCTTAAACCGGGAGTTACAACAACTTGAACGCACCGTCCAACAACAACAAATCACAAATGAAGGCCTCGCTTTCGAAGTGAAAGAATTATCCCGTCCGGAACGTATTATCTCCATTGCCGAATCACATGGATTAACTATTCAAAATGCTGAGGTAAAACAAGCGCAAGCAGTAGAACAGGATTAAGAGGTTATCGTATGAGGAAAAACAAGACGACACATATGATGGCGGGTATACTAATCATCTTTTTTGTAGCGATTTTTATCGTGCTAACCGGCAGATTTATTTACATCCAGGCAACTGGAGAAGTAAATAATATTTCATTGGAAGAATGGGCGAAACAAAAACGTACCTCTTCCTACACGCTCCCGGCAGAACGTGGCAAAATCCTAGATAAGAACGGTATGATCCTCGCCTATGACCGGCCGACATACCGTGTATTTGCCATTCTCGATGACGCATACTCGGAAGATCCTAAGAAACCGCGGCACGTTGTGGATATTGACAAGACTGCCGAAGCCCTTGCTCCAATATTGGATGTGGAAGCAAGTGACATCCGTAATTCTTTACAAGCGGGTCTGGATGCGGATCCGCCGCGATTCCAAGTGGAATTCGGTAATGCTGGCCGGCAACTTAGTCAGAAGCAGAAAGAAGAAATCGAAGAACTTAAATTACCAGGAATTTACTTTGATGAAGAGGCGATGCGCTTTTATCCAAATGGCATGTTCGCATCGCACATCATCGGGTTTGCAAGGGAAACAGAATTTGAAGACGAGAATGGAGAAATCAAGTCTGAAATTTCGGGTGTAACTGGTATGGAAAAGCAGATGGATGAACTGCTTCGAGGGCAAGATGGCTATATTTCTTACCAGCGGGACTTGTATAATTCAAAACTGTTGAATCCGAATGAAGTCATTAAAGAACCAGAAGATGGAAATGATGTCTACTTAACCCTAGATCAAAAAATCCAAACATTGTTGGACGAAGCATTGTCTACGGTAGAGACTTCCTATAGCCCGGAACGGATGACGGCTGTAGTGATGCATGCGAAGACCGGGGAAGTCCTAGCGATGAGTAGTCGACCAAGCTATAATCCGAACAATCCCGCAGACGTACAGAATTGGTATAATGACGTTATCTCCACGCCAATTGAGCCGGGCTCTACTGTGAAGATGTTTACTTGGGCCGCTGCGATTGAGGAAGGCGTATATAACGGCGATGAGACATACTTATCTGGAACATATAATGTAAATGAGAAAATCATCCCGATCCGAGATGTAAACGAAGGGAAAGGTTGGGGAACAATAACCTTTGATGAAGGATTTGAACGTTCTTCAAACGTGGCAGCTTCGAAGCTCGTTTGGGAAAAGTTAGGAACAGAGAAGTTTTTAGATTATCTCCATGCATTTGATATGGATAAAACGACAGAAATCGATTTGCCAGGGGAGATTACCGGTGAGATTTTATATAATTGGCCTCGTGAAAAACTTACTACCTCTTTTGGTCAAGGAAGCACGGTTACGCCAATTCAGATGATGAAAGCAGCAACTGCAATTGCAAATGATGGAAAAATGGTGAAACCATATGTCATCAATAAAATTGTTGACTCATCAACTTCTGAGGTAATTGATCAAAATGAACCGGAAGTTGTTTCCGAACCAATATCCCCGGAAACCGCAGAACAAGTACGCGGTTTATTACAGCGGGTTGTTGAAGGGAAAAATGGTACGGGAAGACAATTCCGCCTTGAAGATTACTCGATCGGCGGGAAGACTGGTACAGCTCAAATCCCTAGCGCGGATGGAGGCGGGTATTTAAAAGGCAGAGAAAATATGATCTTTTCATTTTTAGGAATGGCCCCGATTGAAGATCCGGAATTGGTCATGTTCGTCTCTGTGCAGCAGCCAAAGCTTGAAGCTGGTGAACATGGATCTCAACCTGTTTCTTTTATAGTGAAAAGCGTAATGGAAAACAGTTTACATTATTTAAATATCGATCCAGATGGTGAAGATATCGAGGAAATTGAACGAGTTGAAATCCCTGAACTTACAGGAAAAAATCCAGAGAAAATCGCTGCTCAACTTGAAGAAAAAGGATTTAACGTAACTACAGTTGGTAGTGGAAAACAAGTGACGGAAGCTAATGTGACAGCGGGAGAAAAAATCCTACCGACAAAACATATTATTCTTGTCACGGATGAACCAGCAATGCCAGACATAATGGGATGGTCTCAACGCCAAGTTGTCGAGCTGGCAGATATGCTGGATTTACAGCTTGAAAGTTTCGGAAATGGCTATGTTGTAATGCAAAGCGTTGAGCCGGGCACTTCGTTAAAAGAAGGTTCTTATCTTGGTATAGAACTGCTCCCTCCTGGGGAAGAAAGGGAAGAAGTTCAAGAAGACGAAGAGCAACAAGAAGAAACATCAGCAGATGATGAACAAGCGGAAGAAATAGATGTAGAACAAGAGGAAACAAACGAATAAAGACAAGGAAAACAGTGTTCTATTCGTTTTTTGAAGCTCATATAGTGGATACAAGCCTATCTATGAAGAGGAGTGCAGGTATGAAACGCGTATCCACGATTACAGTCAAAAAACGAATTGTCACTGTTTTTCTTTTTTCCTTATTTATTTTACTTATCATCATCTTCAGATTGGCCTATGTCCAATTTGTAATGGGGGACAAATTGTTTGAAGAAGCGAATGAACTTTGGACAAGAGATATCCAATTTGCTCCAGAGCGTGGGAAAATACTGGATATGACCGGTACACCGCTTGCTGAAAATGTCACTGCTCCGAGCGTGACAATCGTACCGAGGCAGGTAACGGATGCCGAAACGACTGCGAAAGAGTTAGCAGCAGTGTTAGAAGCCCCGGTGGATAAAGTATATGAAACGATCACAAAACCAGCATCAAGTGTGACGATCCGGCCAGAAGGAATTAAGATTTCAGATGAAGAGGAGCGGGCTATTCGTACATTAAACCTTCCCGGGGTCTATTTGGCCAAAGATTCGAAGCGCCATTATCCTTATGAAACATCCCTTTCCCATGTGCTTGGATTTACAGGTATCGATAATCAGGGATTAATGGGCCTAGAGCAATACTATGATGAAAAGTTAAAAGGGTCGGTAGGTAGCTTATCTTTCTTTTCGGACGCGCGTGGCAACCGGTTAGATACACTTGCTGACGTATATACCCCGCCGAGGGATGGATTGCATTTAAAAACGACAATTCACTCTCAAGTACAAGCAATATTAGAACGCGAAATGGACTTAGCAGCTTTAAAATATAACCCTGACGGTGCAATGGCTATTGCAGTCAATCCGAAAACTGGTGGCATCCTCGGAATGACGACGAGACCAAATTTTCACCCGGAATATTATCAGGAAGCAGATGCGGAAGTATTTGACCGGAATCTGCCGATTTGGAGCACGTATGAACCAGGATCTACTTTTAAAATAATTACGCTTGCTGCCGCCTTGGAAGAAAAGGTAATTGATCTTCATGACGGTCATTTCCATGATGATGGAGATATTAATGTCTCAGGAACCCATATTCGCTGCTGGAAAAGGGGAGGGCACGGTCACCAAAGTTATCTTGAAGTTGTACAGAATTCCTGTAACCCCGGATTTGTAAACTTGGGGCAACTGCTCGGAACGGAGAGACTGTTTTCTTATATTGATGCGTTTGGTTTTGGTAAGAAAACAGGGATCGATTTGGAAGGGGAAGGAAATGGAATCCTTTTTAATCCCGAGAATGTAGGACCAATCGAACTTGCTACGACAGCTTTCGGGCAAGGTGTATCTGTTACACCTATTCAACAGGTCATGGCTGTAGCAGCTGCTGTAAATGGCGGATTTTTATATGAGCCTTATATAGCTTCTGAGTGGCTTGATCCCGTTACGGAAGAAGTTGTCGAACGGATTGAACCGACAATTAAGCACCAGGTGATTGCCGAGGAAACGTCAGAAGAATTACGTTATGCCCTTGAATCTGTAGTTGCACAGGGGACGGGCCGACCTGCATATGTTGAAGGGTACCGAGTGGGAGGAAAGACAGGAACCGCACAAAAAGTAGGTCCGGATGGTCGCTATATGCAAAATAACTATATTGTTTCTTTTATCGGTTTCGCACCGGCGGATGACCCGGAAATCGTCGTCTATGTAGCTGTCGATAACCCGAAGAATACAGTTCAATTTGGAGGAGTTGTTGCAGCGCCGATTGTCGGAAAAATTATCGGGGATAGTTTACCGGTCATGGGAGTGGAAAAGCGTTCAGATGGATTAGAGAAAGAATATCAATGGCCGGAAGAGCCGCTTGTAGAAGTACCCGATTTAATTGGGCTGAAGCCAGAAGAACTTTCGGAGTACATGCTGAATTTATCCGTGGATGTAAGCGGAAGTGGCGGAAAGATTATTGATCAAGCTCCGCGCCCAGGTGAAAAAGTAGAACAAGGAGCAAAAATCCGGATATTCTTAAGTGAATAATAGATTGATAGATGATTGATTGTCATCCTTTTCCCATCGGTATAGTTCTTTGGAGAAGGGTGAACCGATGAAATTAAGCGAATTGATTCAGACGCTGCCTTTTATAAGTTTGACTGAAGAAGCTGGGGAAATAGAGATAACTGCTATCCATGCAGATTCCCGCCAGGTGACGCCAGGGAGTTTATTCATCTGTATTGAAGGCTTTCAGACAGATGGGCATCTCTATGTTCAAGATGCGATTGAAAAGGGCGCGCGTGTCATTATTGCAGAAAAAGAAGTCGAGAGCAAAGTTCCGGTTATTTATGTGAATGATTCGGTACGGGCTCTTGCAATAATAGCGAGTGCATTTTATGACAGTCCAACAACAGCGCTCCCTTTAATTGGAATTACAGGAACAAATGGGAAAACGACGGTCAGCTATCTTCTCGATGCAATATACAACCATTTTGGAAAGAAAACTGGTGTGATCGGGACAATTCATAATAAAGTTGGGGAGCGCCTTAAGGAAACGAATAATACGACGCCAGACGCGCTCATCCTTCAACAGCTTTTTCACGACATGAGGAATTCAGGGGTTGAACAGGTGATTATGGAAGTATCTTCACACGGTCTTGATTTAGGAAGAGTATATGGCTGTGATTTTGATACGGTAATATTTACCAATTTAAGTCAGGACCATTTGGATTATCATAAGTATGAGTTCAATTATATCTTTGCTAAAAGTCAATTATTCTCACGGCTCGGGAACACCTATGACGGGAGAAGAAAGTATTCCATCATCAATGCAGACGATAAATATGTAGGATTGCTGAAAAAAACGAGTGCATTTCCTACTATAACCTATGGGATCGATAGTGAAGCAGACGTAATGGCTGATGAAATTGAGCTTTCACAAGACTGTACGATATTTCAATTGAAAACACCAGTCGGAACGGTTAAAATTACGAGTAGGCTTACCGGCAAGTTTAATATTTATAATATGCTTGCAGCGGCCTCTGCTGCGCTGATTAACGATATTCCGCTGCATATCATTAAAGATACACTTCAGGTTGTTCCACCAATTCCTGGACGATTCGAGACGGTCGATTTCGGGCAACCGTTCGGAGTAATTGTGGACTATGCCCATACGCCGCATGCGGTGAAAAATATTCTTGAAACATGCAAGGAACTTAAAACGGGGAAGCTTTATTGTGTGCTTGGTTGTGGCGGAGACCGCGACCCGGCGAAACGCCCGCTTATGGCGCAGGAAGCCGTTTGGCATGCAGATTATGCAATTTTCACTTCAGATAATCCCCGAACCGAAGATCCGCGAGCGATTATCGATGATATGGTGCAGGCATTGGATGGATATGAGCAAACTTATGAGATAATCATCGACCGGAAAGCTGCAATCGAGAAAGTCATGTCTATAGCCGAAGCTGACGACCTTGTCGTAATAGCAGGGAAAGGGCATGAAACATATCAGGAAATTGCCGGTGAGAGATATCCATTTGACGACCGGATTGTAGCTAAAAACGCGTTTTTAAATAAGGAGTTTTAACGATGTTATTTACAGTGAAAGAATTAAAATACGTATTTACGAACCATCATGAATCACTTGATGATTCTCTTGCAATCAATCGAATTACAACAGATAGTCGGTTGAAAACAGATCATGCTTTATTTATTCCGATTATCGGGGATCAGCTTAATGGCCATGATTACGTAGAACAAGCGATAGAAAATGGCGCGGTTGCAATTGTATGGGATGAGAAGGAGGAGTTGCCTCCTTCTATCCCGCGTGATTTTCCAGTTTTTTTCACAGAAGATACAACAGCAGGCTTACAACAGCTGGCCGCATACTATCGAGAAGAGATTAATCCGATTGTCATCGGGATTACCGGATCAAATGGGAAGACGACGACGAAGGACCTTGTAGCTGCAATTATGAAGACAACTTACAATACACATGCCACATTAGGAAATTTGAACAATCATATCGGCTTACCATTAACGATTCTTAGTATGCCCCGTGATACGGAAGTGCTTGTACTCGAGCTTGGAATGAGCGGTTTCGGTGAAATTGATGTACTAACAAAGATTGCAAAGCCTGATTATGCAGTTATTACGAATATCGGGGAATCACATATTGAATACCTTGGTTCAAGGGAAGGGATTGCAAAAGCCAAGCTTGAAATAATCAATGGGCTAAAAGAAGGCGGCACATTAATTGTTGATGGTGATGAATCGCTTCTGCAAGACATACATACGGACGATTCAGTGGATATTATCCGCTGTGGTTTTAATGCGGATAATGAATTCCGACTTAGTGACGTAGATATTACAGTGGATGGGACAGCTTTCACGGATGCACATGGCCGCCACTTTCAGGTTCCTCTACTTGGTAAACATCACGCAAAAAATGCTGGGTTTGCTCTTCAAATTGCCGAGTTACTCCATATCTCTGAGGAGAAACGAGAAGCGGGCTTACAAGCTCTGGCACATTCGGCGATGCGTTTTGAATTATTGAAGTCAAAACATCAGGCAACCGTTGTGAACGATTCGTACAACGCCTCACCAACATCGATGAAAGCAGCAATTGAAGTAATTAAACAGATGGAAGGCTTCGATACGAAAATACTTGTCCTCGGTGATGTTCTTGAACTTGGGGAATACGCAGACGCGTTGCACCGCTCGATAGCGGACGTGATTACTTCTCCAATCACCCACTTGTATACATATGGGGAAAAAGCAAAATTGATTACTGAAAATGTCCAGGACAGTGAAATTCAATGTAAACATTTCGGGACAAAGGAAGCATTAATGAGCGAATTAAATCAGCACCTTACAGAGATGAGTCTTGTTTTGTTTAAAGCATCACGCGGCCTTCAGTTTGAAACAATGGTTGAAGACATCGTGATCGAGCAAGAAGATAAGGAGCAGTAATTGAGGGGGAACTTGACATGAATATAACTACTTTAATAATGACGATAGGGATATCATTTTTAATTACTGTTCTTTTTTCGCCGCTTTTCATTCCATTTTTAAGAAGATTAAAGTTTGGACAAAGTATTCGCGAAGAAGGACCAGAATCACATCAAAAAAAGAGCGGTACGCCAACGATGGGCGGTATTATGATCGTACTAAGCATTATAATCACCTCGCTGATCATGGTGTGGAAAGTGAGCGGAACAATCGGATACGAAGTTTGGTTATTGCTACTCGTCATATTTGGTTACGGACTTGTAGGCTTTCTTGACGATTTCATCAAAGTTGTCATGAAGCGGAACCTTGGTCTAACTTCCCTGCAGAAGTTAATCGGCCAAATCGTAATTGCACTTCTATTCTTTTTTGTTTTACAGGCGAATGATTTTTCAACCTATATCCAAATTCCGGGGACGAATATCCAATGGGAACTTGGTTGGTTTTATGCAATCTTAGTAATTTTTATGCTCGTAGGCTCTTCCAATGCGGTCAACTTGACGGATGGATTGGATGGACTGCTTGCAGGTACAGCAGCCATTGCATTTGGGGCATTTGCAATATTAGCAGTATATGGAATGCCGCAGAACGATATCGCGGTCTTTTCACTGGCATCAGCAGGGGCGCTGCTGGGCTTTCTCGTGTTCAATGCCCATCCTGCTAAAGTGTTCATGGGTGACACTGGATCCCTTGCACTGGGCGGAGCAATAGCTGCTGTAGCAATTCTTACAAAAATGGAAATCCTCCTAGTTATTATTGGTGGTGTTTTTGTTATTGAGACACTATCCGTGATAATCCAGGTGATTTCCTTTAAAACAACTGGTAAACGTGTCTTTAAAATGAGCCCATTGCATCATCACTATGAACTGATGGGTTGGTCGGAATGGCGTGTCGTTACCACATTCTGGCTAGTAGGATTCGTGTTTGCCGCATTAGGGATTTTTATTGAGGTGGGCTTAAATTGAGAAAACTAGAGGCTTTTCCATATCATCATGTGCTTGTTCTCGGCTTGGCCAGAAGTGGAACAGCAGCTGCAAAAACATTACTTAAAAACGGTAAACAGGTAAGGGTGAATGACCAGCAATTGACGACCAAGTCAACGGTCGTTCAAGACCTTGTGGCGCTCGGTGCTGAAATCGTACTGGGTTCCCATCCATTATCTGTTTTAGAAGGAATTGAAATCATCGTTAAAAATCCGGGTATTTCTTATGATAATCCCGTACTGATCGAAGCGGTGAAGCGGAATATCCCAATTGTGACGGAGATAGAAATTGCCTATCAACTCGTTCCTGGTACATTAATTGGAATTACCGGTTCAAACGGAAAGACAACAACGACGACTCTTACAACTAAAATATTAAAGGAAAGCAAGCAACAGGTTAAAGTAGCTGGTAATATCGGTATCGTAGCTACAGAGGTTGCAGAAAGTTTAACAGATGATGAAACATTAGTATTAGAACTGTCTTCTTTCCAGCTTCAAGGAACGATAGATTTCCGGCCAAATATCGCGGTTATCTTAAATATCTATCAAGCACATCTTGATTATCACAAATCACTCGAAAATTATAAACAAGCGAAATATAATATATTCCGCAACCAGACGGAAGATGACTATTTAATCTATAATGCGGACGATTCGGATATCACGACAGCAATAGCTGATACGCGAGCAAGACGAATCCCATTTTCTACTACAAGGGAAGTTCAAAATGGTGCCTGGTCCGATGGAGAAGCGATTTATTTCCTAAATGAGAAGATTATGGACGTAGAAAAAATTGTTCTTGTTGGTGATCACCATTTAGAGAATATCCTTGCAGCGATTTGTGCAGCAAAATTGGCAGGTGCAACGAATGAAGGGATTGAAAGAGTATTAACAACCTTCGCTGGTGTAGAGCACCGTCTTCAATATGTAACAAATTTGCAGGGTCGATACTTTTACAACGATTCGAAAGCGACGAATATGCTCGCAACCGAAAAAGCTTTAGCTTCCTTTAAACAACCAACTATTCTACTTGCAGGTGGCCTCGATCGTGGCGATGATCTTAAAGGGCTCATCCCTCATCTGAAAAATGTGAAAGGCCTCGTAAGCTTTGGAGAGACGAAGGAAAAGTTTAATGAAGTAGCAAAACAAGCAGGTATTCCTCATGTTTTAACAGCGGAAAACGTAGAAGATGCTGTTCAAAAGGGTTACGGAATCTCAGAAGAGAATGATGTGATCCTCTTGTCGCCAGCATGTGCAAGCTGGGATCAGTATCGGACATTTGAAGAAAGAGGAGACATGTTTATCCAAGCCGTGCATAAACTGTTATAGGGGCTTGGACAACATTGAACGGACTGCAATATAGTTGAATTGCCCCTATTCTTGGAAGAAAGGGGTTTTTTCATGCTTAGGAATCTCACGAAGGCTGAGAACCGACCAGACATTTTGCTGCTCACCGTTATTGTCGCACTCTTAATTGTTGGGATCATTATGGTATATAGTGCTTCACATGTATGGTCGCTTTATAAATTTGGAGATGAGTTCTATTATTTAAAAAGGCAACTGCTGTTTGCCGGTGTCGGTTTTATCGCGATGCTCTTTTTTATGCTGATCCCTTATACGACTTGGAAGAAATATTCTAATTTTATTCTGCTTGGCTGTTTCATTTTGCTTATCCTCGTTCTAATCCCGGGAATTGGAATGATTCGGGGAGGGGCGCGCAGCTGGATTGGTGTCGGAGCATTTAGTATTCAGCCGTCTGAATTTATGAAACTTGGTCTGATTGTTTTCCTTGCCGCTCTTTTATCGGAAAAACAGAAATATATCACTTCTTTTACGAAAGGATTTTTGCCTTCCCTGCTTCTCATTTTTACGGCCTTCGGTTTAATTATGTTACAACCGGATTTAGGCACAGGTCTCGTTTTAGTACTTACTTGCGTCATCATGCTTTTTATTGCGGGTGCCAGAATCTCCCATTTTGTAGGGTTAGGCTTAGTTGGTTTGATTGGATTTGCTTTTTTAATCATATCGGCTCCATACCGGATAAATCGAATTGTTGCCTTTCTAAACCCTTGGGAAGACCCTCTCGGTGATGGTTTTCAAATTATCCAATCTTTGTATGCGATTGGGCCAGGCGGGCTGATGGGGCTTGGAATGGGTAATAGCTTACAAAAATACTTTTACTTACCGGAACCGCAGACTGATTTTATCTTTGCAATTCTTGCAGAAGAGCTAGGTTTCATTGGCGGAGTAGGCTTGATTCTATTGTTTTTCCTCATGCTTTGGCGAGGGATTAAAATAGCTTTAGAATCCATTGATCCTTTTGCAAGGTATTTGGCTTTAGGAATCGTTGCGATGTTGATTATACAAGTGATGATAAACATCAGTGTCGTCATCGGTCTTATACCAGTCACAGGAATCACACTTCCATTCCTAAGTTACGGAGGCTCATCCCTAACTCTCACCCTCTGCTCCGTGGGCATCCTCCTAAACATCAGCATCCACTCGAAAATATAGCATTTAATACAATTAGATAAAAACTGCTTCTTTCCAAGATCATCCGCATCCTTCATACGCCTCTCGCTTTCCACGGGCTAACCAGCCACCTGCGGAAAGTGAGAGGTATCGGGACTGCGGACTTTGGTAGTGGAACTGTATTTTTAAAAAACAAGTTTGATCCGGCATGAATTTTCATCACGTATTAACGGTCTGTAATACCCCCACTTTTAAACATGAGGGAAGCCTAACATGTGAAGGTGGGGGAGGTAAGGAAATCCCCACTGAATGAAGTTTCACTTTATGAAATTGATGGTTTACTTGTTTTACCAGTAAAAACTTTCAAATCTATGACAAGTAAACTATCGATTACATACTAATCTATGATATAATTCTAATAACCTGATAACAAAGTTGAATTTCTATACAATTACGTTATCAGCGGTAAAAAGTGAAAATAAAAAGATTTAGTATGCTGACAAAGGAAGAAATGGAGATGAATAAAAACAATAAGAATATTGTTTCCATTGAGGACCGTATTCCAAAATTAAAAGAAGCCCGTAAGAAAAAAGCGAATCGGCGTTTAGTTTTTTATATGACAATCTTTTTCTTCCTAATCTCGATTATTGTTTATCTCCAATCACCATTAAGTGAGGTAAAACAAGTAACAGTTCATAATAACTCGTTTATACCAGATGAAGAGATTGTGGAAATCAGCGGTCTATCTGAGAAGCAAAACATTTGGGCAATTGATTTTGCAGCAATTGAGGAATCCTTGGAGAATAGTCCGATAATAGACAAGGTGACGGTGGACAGGAAACTGCCAAATACGGTTGCGATCACCGTACAGGAAAAAGAAATTATCGGTATCCTTGAAGATGAAGAAGGAATCTATTTTCCGGTGCTTGAAAGCGGGGAACTTCTGGAAACCATAGAGCATCAATCATTTACAGGCGAAGCTCCGTTATTAATCGGATTTACAGATAAAGAATATTTGGCTAAAGCTGCTAATGAATTGAATAAATTACCAAAAGATATTCTAGACTTAATTTCTGAGATGTACTGGCAACCAACAGAAGATAATAAGAACAATGTATTATTTTATATGAGCGATGGTTTTATCGTGCAAAGTTCGATCCGAGACTTTGCAGAAGGTATGACTACTTACCCTTCTGTCGTTTCCCAGCTTGACCCAGAAGTAAAAGGTGTTATACATATGGGTGTCGGGGTCTATTTTGAGGCTTTCGAAGCGGAGGATGATGAAGATGCCGCTAATGAAGAAGAGCCGATGGATGAGTCTGAAACGGAGGAATCTGAAGAATAAAGCGAATGAACCTTTAATAATCAGGTAAAAACGTCAAAAAACGAATGAATCACACGAAAAGTATAGAAGGTGACAAGATTATTTTCTTATTTTAAAGGAAATCATCTTTGTCATGTTGAATTAATAATTAACAAGACTTAGAAAAATACGAAACTTTAAGATAAAATGATCTGTTCATGTTCTTGAACGATTATGCTGAATGAGGGGGTGCCTTTTCTTGAATAATAGCGAAATTCTAGTAAGTTTAGATATTGGAACAACGAAAATCAAAGTTATTATTGGAGAAGTATTGAATGATTCATTAAATATAATCGGGGTTGGCACTGCCAAGTCCCTAGGTATGAAAAAAGGTGCGATTGTCGATATCGATCAGACGGTGCAATCTATTCGGAATGCGGTTGAGCAAGCGGAAAGAATGGTAGGCATGGAAATTAATCGTGTCGTAGTTGGAATTAACGGGAATCATATTTGGCTGCAGCCATGTCATGGTGTAGTTGCTGTCCAAAGCGAAGACAGAGAAATTACGGATGAAGATGTTACAAGAGTGTTAGACGGAGCACAGGTGGTTTCAATTCCTCCAGAAAGGGAAATTATCGATGTGGTTCCTGAACAGTTTATTGTAGATGGCTTGGATGGCATTACGGATCCACGCGGAATGATTGGTGTTCGTCTTGAGATGGAAGGGACACTAATCACCTGTTCGAAGACTGTCTTACATAATACATTGAAATGTGTAGAGCGGGCAGGGCTTGAGGTTTCAGATATCTGTCTCTCACCGCTCGCAGCAGGTGCTGTGGCATTATCTGATGACGAGAAAAATATGGGTGTCGCCCTTATTGATGTAGGTGGCGGTTGCACAACAGTATCCATCTATGAAAATGATTATCTCGTAGCGACAAGTACGATTGCGCTTGGCGGCGACAATATTACGAAAGATTTGTCCATTGGCCTTCGCACTTCAACAGAGGAAGCCGAAGATATTAAGCTTAACTATGGTTATGCTTATTACGATGAAGCGAACGAAGAAGAAACTTTTGAAGTGTCAATAATTGGCAGTGATAAGAGACAAACGTATAATCAGCTGCAGATTTCTGATATGATTGAAGCAAGAATGGAAGAAATATTTGAGTTTGCCGATCGTGAAATCAGACGGATGGGCTTCCATGAGTTACCGGGCGGATTTGTTTTAACCGGCGGAACAATGGCGATGCCAGGGGTTTTAGAGCTTGCTCAAAGCTTATTCTATTCAAATGTCCGCATTGCAATTCCGGATTACATAGGTGTAAGGGAACCGCTCTATACAACAGGTGTTGGTATATTGCAATTTGCATACCGTAATGCGAAAATCCAAGGGAAACAGTTATACCCAGCTGTTACCGAAGTGGAACACGAACCAAACGTAAAACGGAATCCGAAACAAGTAAAACCGAAAGAACCAAAAGAGAAAAAGAAAAAGAAAGAATCTGGAATTGCTAATCTGTTTAAATATTTCTTTGATTGATTCAAAGATTAAGATGAATCAGCTTTTTAAACATCTGTAATTTTGCATATTAGGAGGAACGAAGTATGTTGGAATTTGATACAAATATGGAGGAGTTAGCGAAAATAAAAGTTGTCGGTGCTGGTGGCGGCGGGAACAACGCAGTTAACCGCATGATTGAGCACGGAGTAGAAGGCGTGGAATTTATCGCTGTTAATACAGATGCTCAAGCTTTAAATTTATCCAAGGCAGAAGTTAAAGTTCAGATCGGAGCGAAACTAACTCGTGGTCTTGGAGCAGGTGCGAACCCGGAAGTTGGAAAAAAAGCAGCAGAGGAAAGTAAAGAACAATTAGAAGAAGTACTTTCAGGAGCTGATATGATTTTCGTAACTGCAGGAATGGGTGGGGGGACAGGTACAGGTGCTGCGCCGGTAATCGCGCAAATCGCGAAAGAGCTAGGCGCATTAACCGTTGGTGTTGTAACTCGTCCATTTTCCTTCGAAGGCAGGCGTCGAGCAAATCAGGCCATAGCCGGGATTGAAACATTAAAGAGTAATGTAGATACATTAATTGTAATTCCGAATGATCGTTTACTTGAAATAGTCGATAAAAATACGCCAATGCTGGAAGCGTTCCGTGAAGCAGATAATATTTTACGACAAGGGGTCCAAGGGATCTCTGACTTAATTGCGAAGCCGGGTCTGATTAACGTTGACTTTGCTGACGTTAAAACAATTATGTTTGACAAAGGGTCTGCACTAATGGGAATCGGAATTGCGACAGGAGAAACTAGAGCAACAGAAGCAGCGAAGAAAGCTATTTCTAGCCCGCTTCTTGAAACATCCGTTGATGGTGCTCACGGTATTCTAATGAATATCACCGGTGGAACGAGCTTGAGTCTGTATGAAGTGCAGGAAGCAGCTGATCTCGTAACGAATGCAGCCGATGAAGAAGTGAACGTAATATTCGGTTCAGTTATTAATGAGAATCTGAATGATGAGATCGTCGTTACTGTGATCGCAACAGGTTTTGATGAGAACGCCCAGAAGTCGAATAAACCGAAACGGGATACGCGACCATCGATTGCGGAAAGACAACAAGCAGCTACCCGCGAACCGGAAGAACAGCCGCAAAGGGAAATGAAACCAAATAATCCTCGCCCGAAAGTGGAGGAAGATGAACTGGATATCCCGACATTCTTAAGGAACCGTAATCGCAATCGTTAATGCAAACATTGAATCTGATTAAAAAAGCCGAGGCATAACTTACTAACAAGTTATGCCTCGGCTTTTTTCTGTTACTTATTTTTTCTATTGTCTCGTTCCGACAAACCCCGGAAGGTTTAGTGAAAAGAAGTTGTTTATCGCATACAAGAACTGACAGACTTTTCATAGTGGCTGGTCTATACTTCAATTTACATCAAGTATAAACCCATCACGAATCAAATCGGGAGAAAGGGAGAGTGTATTGGCAATCTATCTTGACGCGGTATGGCTACTTAACTTCCTGCTGGATTACATGCTGCTGTTACTGACAGACAAATTAGCAAAATTACATACGAGTCGTTACCGCTTGGCTTTTGGTGCATTTGTCGCCTCTTTGATAGTACCATTATCCATTTATTATTCGAACTCCTTTTTTACGAGTGTAATCGGCAAAGTCATTTTCTCCATCATTATTATTTTAAGCAGTTTTGGTTTTAAAACAATTTATCGGCTGGTGAAACTGGTCACTTTATTTTACTTGATGAGTTTCGCTGTCGGCGGGGGATTGATTGCCCTCCACTTCCTTATCCAGCAACCAATCACCGTTTCTGAAACAGGGTTTGTCACGTATAACAAAGGGTTCGGTGATCCATTAAGCTGGTTGTTCATTGTTGTTTGCTTTCCGCTTGTTTGGATTTTTACGAAACAGCGTATGGACAAGCACGTACAAGATAAGATCCGTTATGATGCGACAATCCCAGTGACATTAAAAATCAACGGGGTGAGTCATTCCACGGAAAGTTTTATTGATAGCGGAAATCAGCTTGTCGACCCATTTACAAAAAAACCTGTCATCATATGTGACGAAACATTTTTATCTCCCTGGTTTGATAAGAAAGATTGGGAACAGCTTATGATTGCCCATGAAACATTGGATATGGATAAGATTCCAAAGCAATGGGTCGACCAATTACGGATTATTCCATATCAAGGGGTTGAAGGGGGGAACGGTTTTTTATTCACGATTATACCTGATGATATTACGATTTATTACGATAACAAAGAAATTTACACGACGGATTTTCTCGTCGGAATTCAATTTGGCAATTTAACCGGAGATGGAAGCTATCACTGTTTGTTACAGCCCGAACTGATCAAAACGGCTATTCACTATTCTGCATAATAGAAAGGGTAGATGGACATGTGGAAATTACGTTTGCGAATTTTATGGTATCGTTTATTATTTAAGCTGAAAATAAAATCAAGTGAAATTTATTATATCGGCGGTAAAGAAGCTTTACCTCCGCCCTTGAATAAAGAAGAGGAAGCGGAACTCTTGAAATTATTAACGAAAGGGGATCAATCGGCAAGAGCAGTATTGATTGAACGGAATTTACGCCTTGTCGTATATATTGCTCGTAAATTCGAGAATACTGGTATTAATATTGAGGATTTAATCAGCATCGGAACGATTGGACTTATTAAAGCAGTTAATACATTTAAACCGGAAAAGAAGATTAAATTGGCAACATATGCTTCCCGTTGTATTGAAAATGAAATTTTAATGTATTTGCGGCGTACAAACAAATTGAAATCAGAGATATCTTTTGACGAGCCCTTAAATATTGATTGGGATGGAAATGAATTATTGTTATCCGATGTACTCGGAACAGAGGAAGATATTATAACGAAGAACCTTGAGTCTACAGTTGATAAAAATTTATTACGGGATGCATTGTCCCAGCTTAACAAACGGGAACAGCAAATCATGATGCTGCGCTTTGGTCTTCAAGGCCAAGAAGAAAAAACCCAGAAAGATGTAGCCGATATGTTAGGCATTTCGCAATCATATATTTCTAGATTGGAGAAGAAGATTATTCGTAGACTTCAAAAAGAATTTAATAAAATGATGTAACCACATAGCTTACTTGACTTTGCTATGATTTCCCAATTTCTTACTTTTATCAGCCTGCATAAAAATCCTTTTAGAGGGAGATACTGACCTTGAACAGCATCGACATCTGGGAGGGTTGAACAGAAATGGCTAGACATAAAGTAGAGATTTGTGGTGTGGATACATCGAAACTACCTGTACTAACAAATGAAGAAATGAAAAAGTTGTTCATAAGGCTTCAGGAAAAGGATGATCTCTCGGCGCGGGAAGAGTTAGTAAATGGAAATTTACGACTTGTATTGAGCGTCATTCAGCGCTTTAATAACCGCGGAGAATATGTTGATGATTTATTTCAAGTCGGTTGTATTGGACTAATGAAATCGATTGATAACTTTGACTTAGGTCATAATGTGCGCTTCTCCACTTATGCGGTACCGATGATTATCGGTGAAATCCGTCGTTATCTCAGAGATAATAATCCAATCCGTGTATCCCGTTCACTCCGGGATATCGCTTATAAGTCCCTGCAAGCGAGGGAACTCTTGATGAGTAAAACTTCAAGAGAACCGACACATAAAGAGATTGCCGAAGAAACGGGAATCCCTGAAGAAGACATTGTATTTGCCCTTGATGCAATTCAAGAACCAGTCTCCTTGTTTGAACCGATTTATAATGATGGGGGTGACCCGATTTATGTTGTCGATCAAATTAGTGATGAGAAAGACAAGGCGACTAACTGGGATGATAAAATATCGCTCAAGGAAGGTATCGTACAATTAAATGAACGGGAAAAGATGATTGTTAACAAACGATTTTTCCAAGGAAAGACGCAAATGGAAGTCGCTGAAGAAATCGGAATCTCACAAGCGCAAGTATCAAGATTAGAGAAAGCGGCTATTAAGCAAATGAATAAACGAATGTTTGAATAGTACTTATAGATCATAGGCTTCCCTAAGAATAAAAAGCAGGTTCCCCTGCTTTTTTCTTTTGTCTTAAAATGAGATGCATCCGGCATATAGTATAATAAGAGGGGTGAAATTTTATGATACGGTTATCTGAACTGCAAATGAAGGAAGTTATTTCCGTTGTGGACGGAAGAAGATTAGGTTTTATTATTGATTTGGAAATTGATGTACGGACAGGTAAAATTATTGCACTCATTCTTGCAGACCGCGATACAAAGGGTGGTTTCTTTGGAAAGGCTGAGGAGGTTCAAGTACTATGGAAGCAAATTTTACGAATCGGAACAGACGTTATTCTAGTGAAAGAGTCCGCCGATCAGCGGAAATTAATGCTCCCATAAAAAAAGAAGTACATCTTTAAGTGTTATCTATTAGACAAAATATGATAAAATGAAGCAAAGTAGAGGGGGCGTGCTTGGAGATGGAACCTTTTATTATTAAAGAAAAGCAATTATTACGCTTAATTAACTGGAAAGGGTTATCACCGTCACTCGTTGGCGGGATTACTACAAAAAATGGTGGTGTCAGTCAAGGAGATTTCTCAAGCTTTAATTGTGGTCTCCATGTTCAAGATGTTACAGAAGATGTATTAGAGAATCGGAGCACTCTTGCGGCATTAACCGGTTTTCCCTTGGAAAGCTGGGTTGTCAGCGAGCAAGTTCACGGAAATAAGGTACAACTTGTAACTGCCTCGGATAAAGGTAAAGGAGCGGCATCAACAGCCTCCGCGCTAAAGAATACAGATGGCATTCTGACTAAAGAAAAAGGTCTCTTACTCACTGCTTTTTATGCAGATTGTATCCCCTTGTTCTTCTATGATCCGGAAGCAGAAATAATTGGGATCGCCCATGCGGGTTGGAAAGGTACCGTAAAGGAAATAGCAAAAGAAATGGTTACACAATTTGAGAAAAATGGCTCTATACGGGAGAATATTCTTGTGACGATTGGACCTGGCATCTCACCGGAACATTATGAGGTGGATGAATATGTCGCATCCCAAATTGCTACAGATGTTCGTGAGAAGGTGCTTACTGATAAAGGTGGCGGGCGCTATTCATTGGACCTGAAAGAGTTGAATAGGGAAATCCTTTTACATTGTGGCATATTAAGGCATAATATAGATATAACAAATTATTGTACGTATCGGGAGCATGATCTATTTTTCTCTCATCGACGCGACCAGGGACGAACCGGTCGAATGCTCGGATTTATTGGCATGTTGGAATAATGTTATGAAGGAGATTGTTATGAAAAATGGTTGTAGCAACGAATCTTGAGGAGATTACAAATCATATTGCAGAAGCTTGTGAGCGCAGCAATCGAAAAAAGGAAGATATTTCATTAATTGCCGTAACGAAATATGTTACAATTGAACGAAATAAAGAATTAGTTGCAGCAGGAATTAAAGATTTTGGGGAAAATCGAACGGAAGGATTTTTAGAAAAATATGAAGCAGTTGGGGAAGGCGCGAATTGGCATTTCATTGGTACGCTGCAGTCAAGGAAAGTAAAGGATATCATTGACAAAGTCGATATGATCCATTCACTCGACAGGATATCACTCGCTAAAGAAATAAATAAGCGCGCAACAGAGCCAATCGATTGCTTCATACAAGTTAATGTAAGTGAAGAAGAGACGAAGCACGGTCTCAAAGTAGAAGAAGTAGAAGATTTTATTAAAGAAATTGAAAAATATGACAAGGTTAGAGTTGTCGGCTTGATGACGATGGCCCCGCACGTGGAAGATAAAGAACTAATTCGCCGTGTCTTCCGCGAACTAGCAACTTTACGTGATACAATAAGAGATAAAAAATATACTCATGCGCCGTGCCATTATTTATCCATGGGAATGAGTAATGACTATGAGATTGCAATTGAAGAAGGAGCAACCCACATTCGGATCGGTTCGAAGCTAGTCGGTGAATAAACCTACCCGTTAAGAAGAGGTGAGAAAATGAGTTTTAAAAATAAGATTAAAAACTACTTTACAATGGACGATGAGTATGAATACGAGTATATTGAAGAGGACAACTTGCCGGATAAAGTAACGCCTAAGCAAAAGTCTCAGAATGTCGTGAATCTGCAAAGTGTACAGCAGCCTGCTCAGAGAGTTGTCCTCTGTGAGCCAAGATCCTATAATGAGGCACAAGAAATAGCTGATAATATCGTCAATAAGCGGTCCGTTGTAATCAATTTGCAAAGAGTGGAAAGCCACCAGGCAAAACGGATTGTGGACTTCTTAAGCGGTACTGTTTATGCCTTAAACGGTGACATACAGAAGCTTGGCGCAGAGACATTCCTCTGTACCCCTGAAAGTGTTGACGTAACAGGATCGATTTCTGAGTCCTATTTGTATGAAGACGAATTATAAAAAGAAAGGTAGTTTTTGATGAATCAACTCTTAAGTCTCTTTAGTTTTGCAATCTATATCTATTCTTGGATATTGATTATCTATATTTTAATGTCTTGGTTTCCGGGAGCACGGGAATCTTCATTTGGAGAATTAATTGGAAGAATCGCAGAACCATACTTAGAAATATTCAGACGCTTCATTCCGCCGTTAGGGATGATTGATGTTTCCCCGATTGTAGCGATCATCGTTCTGCGTTTCGCGGGAATGGGATTAGAAACATTCTTCCGGATGTTCTTCTAAAGTAATGAAATTAAAGGAAGTATGAAATGGATATTTATCAGCATTTTCGTAATGAGGAAGCCCCGTTCATTGACCAGGTCCTTTCCTGGAAAGAGCAAGTAGAACGGAGTTATATTCCGAAGCTCACTGATTTCTTAGATCCGCGTGAGCAGCAAATTGTTGAAACAATTATCGGTACGGGGAATGAAGAACTGCAAATCGAAGCGTTCGGGGGTTCCCCGCATACAGAAAGAAAAAGAATGATTATTGCACCATTCTATGAAGAAATAACCGAGGAGAGTTTTCAATTAACACTTCTCGAGGCAACCTATCAGGAAAAATTTGTCACACTGACACACCGAGATGCGATGGGTGCCTTTCTATCTTCTGGTGTGAAGCGTGAAAAGCTTGGGGATATCTTTGTTGCAGATGGAACGATTCAAATTATCGTTGCGGCTGAAATTAGTCCTTATATTGTGATGAATCTTACATCGGTGAAACATGCGAAGATCAAACTGGCGGAAAAAGAACTGGCAAGTGTCCGCATCCCTCGTCCGAATTGGGTCGAGTCTAATAAGACGGTATCTTCACTCCGATTGGATACTGTGCTAAAAGAAATTTACCGTATGTCACGGAAGGATGCCCAACAAGCGATAGACCGGCAATTAGTTAAAGTGAATCATAAAGTAGTTCAAGATACAAAATATCCCCTTGGAGCGGGTGATTTATTGTCTTTTCGAGGTAAGGGACGAAGCAAAGTTGTTCAGATCGAAGGACAGACAAGAAAAGAGAAATGGCGGATTACTACTGCGACATTGGAATAAAAAAATATCTGTTTATGCAGGATTTTTTTATTTTCTGTCGAATTATATAAAGAGGGTCATATTAAAATAAATGAATAGGATTTCTTATACTTAGGGAGGTGGCCTTTGTGCCGTTAACACCGTTAGATATTCATAATAAAGAGTTTTCAAGTAAGTTCCGTGGTTATGATGAAGATGAGGTCAATGAATTCCTTGATCAAGTCGTGAAAGATTATGAAATGGTCATAAGGGAAAAGAAGAATTTAGAAGAGAAAGTTGACCTGCTTGAAGAAAAGTTAGGTCATTTCACGAATATTGAAGAGACCTTAAATAGATCAATCCTTGTTGCACAGGAAACTGCTGAGGAAGTGAAGGGCAACGCAACGAAAGAATCTAAGCTAATCATTAAAGAAGCTGAAAAGAATGCAGATCGCATCATTAACGAAGCATTAAGCAAATCAAGACGAATTGCAATGGATGTGGAGGAATTGAAGAAACAAGCGAAAGTATTCCGCACCCGCCTGAAAGCAATTGTCGAAGCACAGCTTGATATGATTGAAACGAACGATTGGGACGAGCTTTTCGAAGCTGAAATTGGTGATGAGGATGAATTATTAAAAAATAACGCGTAGTAGGCTTGACGACGAAGGAATTTTTACATATAATTCATACAAGTAAACATTATGTGATAGATACAGTGACGGAGACAGTATAAAAGTATATGTCTGATAAGCGAGTCAGGGAAAGGTGGAAGCCTGATACAGATAGCTTTTAGAACATCACTCCTGATGTATCCACTATGAAATGATAGTAATAGTGGACGGCTCATCACCGTTAAGAGATTCTTGAGTGAATTTAAATATGTCATTTAAATTTATAAGGGTGGTACCGCGAGTCTTCTCGTCCCTTTTGGGATAGAGAGGACTTTTTTGTTACCACTCAACTTTCATACTAAAACCAATTGCTTTCATTCATTTTATTGGCGTTCTAATTACCGTTCAGTTGCCCGGCGGACGGATGCGCATCCTAAGGCACAGCCGAAGCCTCGACGCACAGGACGTTAATGTCAGACGTTGCCACATACGAGAGCGTTCTTAGTCTGCCTCGGAAGAAAACCGCTTCCTGCGGGGTCTCCGGACTCGTGCTATTCCCGCAGGAGTCACCGTCCACCGGGCAACTGAACTGGTAGAGAGGGTTATTATTAACGGAAACTATCCCACTATGATGAGAGTTCTATTCCTTAAATGAAAAATAGTGTTCCAAATTCGGCCTTCCCTGGGAGCAGTCCAGACACCTCGAGACTCCTGCGGGAGGATAGGCCTAGGTGAGACCCCACAGGGCGTTAGCCCGAGGAGGCTCACCAGCCGCCCGCGGAAAGCGAGAGGTGTCTGGACTGCGGACCCCGGAAAGAGAGTTGCGCACTTACGCTGAATGAAAGGAATAATTAGTTGTTTCAGACGGTGAAAGTTGAGTTATGATGATTTGTTTATAAATTATGCCGAAAAGAATTTGAAGGAGGAAATGCATGATGGATTATAAAGAAACCTTAATGATGCCGAAAACAAAGTTCCCAATGCGTGGAAACTTACCAAATAAAGAACCCGTACGCCGTGAACAATGGGAAGAAGATAATATTTATGAAAAAGTGCAGGAACGTACGAAAGGTCGCCCATTATTTATTCTTCATGATGGACCACCATATGCGAATGGAGATTTGCATATCGGGCATGCCTTAAACAAAATATTAAAAGACTTCATCATTCGTTATAAGTCGATGACCGGTTACCATGCACCATATATTCCTGGTTGGGATACGCACGGATTACCGATTGAAACGGCACTCACAAAGAAAAAGAAGATTAACCGAAAGGAAATCCCTGTACCGGAATTCCGTAAGCTCTGTGAAGAGTATGCATTAGAGCAAATTGACAATCAACGGACGCAGTTTAAATCATTAGGTGTCCGCGGTGACTGGGATAATCCTTATATCACACTCACAAAAGACTTTGAAGCTGCACAAATTAAAGTATTCGGTGAAATGGCGAAAAAAGGCTACATTTATAAAGGATTAAAGCCAGTTAATTGGTCTCCTTCGTCTGAGTCAGCACTTGCTGAAGCGGAAATTGAATACTATGACAAACGCTCCCCATCCATTTATGTTACGTTCGAAGTAAAAGATGGAAAAGATGTGTTAACTGAAGGAGAAAAAATTGTTATCTGGACAACAACACCATGGACACTTCCAGCTAACCTTGGAATCAGTGTTCACCCGGACCTCGAATATGTCGTAGCAGAAGTCGAGAACGAAAAATATGTAGTTGCTGAATCATTGCTTGAGACGGTGGCTGAAGAGCTAGGGTGGAGCAATCCACAGGTTGTTAAACAGTTTAAAGGACAAGAAATTGATAAAGTTGTCGCAAGCCACCCATTCTATGACCGTGATTCACTTGTCATGCTTGGGGACCATGTAACGACAGAAGCTGGTACTGGTTGTGTCCATACTGCACCAGGACACGGGGAAGATGATTTCTATGTAGCTCAGAGTTATGGACTTGACGCACTTTCTCCAATTGATGACCGTGGAGTATTTACAGACGAAGCACCAGGTTTTGAAGGAATGTTCTATGATAAAGCGAATAAAGCAATAACAGAGAAGTTAGAGGAAGTCGGTGCATTATTAAAACTTACCTTCATTACGCATTCCTATCCTCATGACTGGCGGACAAAGAAACCGACTATTTTCCGTGCAACACCACAATGGTTTGCATCGATTAAAGATTTCCGTCAAGATATTCTTGAAGAAATTAAAAATGTCGAATGGTTCCCGAAATGGGGAGAAACCCGCCTGTATAACATGGTAAGAGACCGTGAAGACTGGGTCATTTCAAGACAACGAACTTGGGGCGTACCAATTCCAGTTTTTTACGCGGAGGATAATACACCAATCATTACAGAAGAAACGATTAGTCATGTATCTGAACTATTTAGAGAGCATGGTTCTAATATCTGGTTTGAAAAAGAAGCGAAAGATCTATTGCCGGAAGGATTTACTTCTCCGCATAGTCCAAATGGAGAGTTTACGAAAGAAACCGACATTATGGACGTATGGTTTGACTCCGGTTCAACCCATGAAGGAGTATTAATGAATCGTAAAGATCACCGCCGCCCAGCTGATATTTATTTAGAAGGTAGTGACCAGTATCGTGGTTGGTTCAACTCATCCATCTCTACAGCAGTTGCTGTAACAGGTAAAGCGCCTTATAAATCAATTGTCAGTCACGGATTTGTCCTTGATGGAGATGGCAGGAAAATGAGTAAATCATTAGGAAACGTCATCGTTCCAGGTAAAGTATTGAAACAATTAGGTGCAGACATTTTGCGTCTTTGGGTTGCATCAGTCGATTACCAGGCTGACGTTAGAATTTCTGATGATATTCTAAAACAAACCTCAGAAGCATACCGGAAGATTAGAAATACATTCCGCTTCATGTTGGCAAACTTAGCTGATTTTAACCCTGCAACGGATCAGGTACCTGAGTCAGAGATGGAAGAAATTGATCTATTCATGCTTAATCGTTTGCAGGAAGTATTGGCTGATGCACGTAATTCTTACGAGGTTTATGAATACTCGCCAATCTTCCACGAAGTTCATAACTTCTGTTCCGTAGATTTAAGTTCCTTCTACTTGGACTTTGCGAAAGATATTCTCTATATCGAGAAACCGGACGATAGACGCAGACGTAGTATCCAAACCGCATTTTATGAAATCTTGACAACACTTGTTAAGCTGCTTACACCTATTATTCCGCATACGGCTGAAGAAGTATGGGAATACATTCCGGGGGTCGAAGAGAAGTATGTCCAATTGACAGATATCCCGGAACCAAGAGGAATAAAAGGATTAGACAAAGCGAAATGGGATCAATTCATGAACGTTCGCGATGATGTATTGAAAGCATTAGAAGAAGCCAGAAATGACAAATTGATCGGTAAACCATTAGAAGCTAAAGTGACATTGGTTCCCCGCGATGAAGAAACGAAGAAAGTATTGGAATCAATGGAATATCTCCATCAATACTTAATTGTTTCAGAGGCAGTAATTAAAGGTGAAGAACCAAAAGCGAAAGAATACCGCTATGTAAACGTACTTGTCGAGGTACATCCTGGTGAAAAATGTGAACGTTGCTGGGTATCATCCGAAACAGTCGGAGAGGACCAAGATCATCCAACCCTTTGTACCCGCTGTGCATCTGTTGTTAAGGAATATTACGAAGCTTAATAACAAGACTGCTCTTTCTACTTGAAGGAGCAGTCTTTTCATTTGATAACTCATGTTTATCACGCATTAACGGTCTGTCTACCCCTACTTCTAAACAGGAGGAAAGCCCAACATGTGAAGGTGGGGGCTATACAGTCCGTAAATACCTGATTCTGTTCAACTAACATTCAATAGGGGGAAGGATTCCCCACTGAATGAAGTTTCACTTTACGAATAAACCAAGAACACTCGTGTTTTCAGGCATGAGAGGTTCTGTCTTGTGTTTCATATCTGTACAGTATAAGATAAATAAAGGAAAAAAATTAATCGAAGCATTTTTCGGAGGTTGCTGCATGCTGACATATTATCTCATCGCCTTAGCGATTATTGCACTGGATCAAATTACGAAATGGCTGGTTATTATTAATATGGAACTTGGAGAAAGCATTCCTATCATTGATGGATTCTTTCATTTAACTTCACACCGTAATAGTGGAGCAGCCTGGGGGATTTTAGAAGGACAAATGATTTTCTTTTATATCATTACCCTCGTATTTATTGCCGCAGCCGTTTACTATATGCATAAATATGCCCATGATAATAAACTACTCGGAATCTCCTTAGGTATTATTATTGGGGGAGCAATTGGTAACTTTATCGATCGATTGTTCAGACATGAAGTAGTGGATTTTGCTGATTTTACTATTTTTAATTATAATTTCCCCATCTTTAATGTTGCGGACTCGGCACTGACAATCGGTGTAATCTTAATTATTATTGTAACAATTATTGAGGAACGAAATGAAAAAAGGAAGGAAAAGGAAAAAGCATGAGTTTTCAAACCCATACTGTAACACCGGAACAAAATCAAATAAGGATAGATAAGCTGTTATCTGAAATAAATCCCGACCGCTCCCGGTCCCAAATTCAGACATGGATTGCGGAGGGCTACGTGGAGGTGAATGAACGACAAGTTAAAGCAAATTATAAATGCGAAGAAGGGGACGTCATTGAGTGGCAAATTCCGGAAGTGAAAGCTCTTGAAATTACAGCGGAAAATATTCCACTTGATATTATGTATGAGGACAGTGACCTGCTTGTCGTGAATAAACCGCGAGGAATGGTCGTACACCCGTCAGCTGGACATGGCTCAGGAACTTTAGTGAATGCACTCCTTTACCACTGTAACGATCTTTCAGGTATTAATGGTGTAGAGCGGCCAGGGATTGTCCACCGATTAGATAAGGATACGAGCGGATTATTAGTTGTTGCGAAACACGATCAAGCACATATCGGCTTATCAGAGCAATTTGCAAACCGGGAAGTGGAAAGGAAGTATATTGCGCTTGTTCATGGAGAAATCCCTCATGAAACAGGGATAATTGACGCTCCAATCGGAAGAGATCCGAAGAATAGACAACGGATGGCTGTCGTTGATAATGGCAAGTCAGCTGTTACCAATTTTCATGTATTGAAACATTTCCCTGATTATTCATTTATTGAATGTAAGCTGGAGACTGGAAGAACGCACCAAATCCGTGTGCATATGAGATATATCGGTTATCCGCTTGTTGGAGATCCATTATATGGTCCTAGAAAGACGATTGATTTGGGTGGTCAAGCGCTCCATGCCAAAAAGGTTAGTTTCACCCATCCGATCACAGGAAAATGGCTGGAATTCGAATCAGCCATCCCGACCTATTTCAATGATGCGTTAAAAATAATTGAGAAAATGTATTGACATATGAATCAAAGTTTGAAATAATATATGAAATAAGAAGACCTTTAATCATAGTCCCGTGAGGCTAAAAAGGATCGGTAAAAATGCTGTCATTTTATGAATCCCTTTTTCCTCGTGTGAAAAAGGGATTATTTATATGGAGAACATAGGAGGAAATCAAGCGAATGAAGAAGAAAGCAACCGTTCTTGATGCCCCAGCAATGAACCGGGCGCTAACGCGGATGGCTCATGAAATACTTGAAAAAAATAAAGGAGCAGATGACCTGATCCTTGTCGGAATCAAAACGCGTGGGGTACCACTTGCAAACCGTCTCCAGCAAAAAATTAAACAAATTGAAAATATTACCGTTCCCACGGGTGAACTGGACATTACACTATACCGTGACGACCTGGAAAAGGTGACGAGTACTGATGAACCCGAACTGAAATCTTCTAGTATCAATGTAGATGTTAGTGGGAAACTTGTTGTCCTAGTAGATGATGTGCTGTATACCGGACGAACGGTCCGTGCAGCGATGGATGCAGTAATTGACCTTGGGAGACCATCCCAGATTCAGCTCGGTGTGTTGATAGACCGGGGACATCGTGAATTACCGATTCGTGCAGATTATGTAGGAAAGAACATACCTACATCAGAGAAGGAAATTATTGTCGTTCAGTTAGATGAAGTAGATGAAGATGACCATGTTTCCATTTATGAAAAATGAATAACGAAACAACTTTTAACTAAATCCAGAGAGATTTAAAAGGTTGCGATTTTACATGTCTGATACACGGGACATGTCTATCTTCTTGCAGCCTTATTGCAAGAAGATTTTTTTATGCCAATTTAAGCTATTCGAAAAAATGGAGGGAGAAAGATGAGACATTTTATTTCAGTAGACCAATTGACAACCGAGGAGATTTATTCCATTTTACAGGATGCAGAGAAACTTCGAAACAACGATTACAAACTGGAACGGCAACTATTTGCGGCTAATCTGTTCTTTGAACCGAGCACAAGAACGAAAATGAGTTTCGTAGTAGCGGAGAGAAAATTAGGGATAGAAAATCTGGATTTCCACTCGCAAAACTCATCAGTATTGAAAGGGGAATCCCTCTATGATACGGCAAAGACCTTTGAAGCAATCGGAGCCGACTTCTTAGTTGTCCGCCACGAAGAAGACGATTGGTATAAAGAATTGGAAGCAAAAATGTCGATTCCGTTAATTAATGGTGGAGCAGGGACGAAAGAGCATCCGACTCAAACGATGCTTGATTTACTAACGATTTATCAAGAATTTAAAACATTTGAAGGCTTGAAAATCGCGATCGCAGGAGATGTCAAGCATAGCAGAGTAGCAAGGTCAAATGCTGTTTGTTTACAGAAACTTGGGGCGGAAGTATATTTAAGTGCGGCACAGGGGATGGAAAGAGATGTATTAGAATTTCCTTATCTTCCAATTGATGAAGCGGTTGAAGTGTGTGATGTTGTCATGCTTTTACGGATTCAGCATGAGCGCCACGAACATTCGGTGAATACGTATGACTATTTAGAGCAATACGGATTAACAAAAGAGAGGGAAAGCAGAATGAAAGATAACGCAATCATTATGCATCCGGCTCCGATTAACCGCGGCGTGGAGATTGATACGGAACTCGTGGAATGTGAACGGTCACGAATCTTTAAACAGATGAACAACGGAGTTTACGTAAGAATGGCAATCATCATCAATGTATTGAATGAATGGGGGATTTTAAGTGAAAAAGCTACTGAAAAATATCAAACTGCTATCTGAGACAGGTGAAATGATCCAAAAAGAAATATTAATAGAGTATAATAAGATATCGGAAATTGCCGATAAAGTAAATGTCAGTGCGGAAGAAGTAATCGATGGACAAGGAAAACTCGCCTTACCAGGTTTCATCGATGTCCACATTCATTTAAGAGAACCTGGCGGAGAACATAAGGAGACGATTCAAACGGGGACAATGGCAGCTGCTAGAGGAGGCTTTACGACAGTTGCTGCCATGCCGAATACAAATCCTGTCCCAGACAATCGTGAAAAAATAGATAATTTACTAGCAAAGATTGAAGAGGATGCAATTATACGTGTCCTTCCATATGCTTCTATTACAAAAGGACTCGAAGGAAAAGAACTTACAGATTTAGAAAGTCTCGGGGAAGCTTTTGCCTACACGGATGATGGGGTCGGTGTCCAGACTGCTGACCTCATGCTGCAAGCAATGAAGCGGGCCGTAAAGCTTGGTAAAGCGATTGTCGCTCACTGTGAGGATAATTCGATTGTCTATAATGGAGTTGTTCATGACGGGGAAGTGAGTGAACGCCTTAATTTGCCAGGTCTACCCGGAATCAGTGAATCTGTGCAGATTGCAAGGGACGTCCTGTTAGCTGAAGCAGCAGGCTGTCATTATCATGTATGCCATGTCAGTACGAAAGAATCTGTTCGAGTTATTCGGGATGCGAAGCGGGCGGGGATTAACGTAACAGCTGAAGTGACACCACATCATTTAATACTAAATGAACAAGATATTTTATCAAACGACGCTAACTTTAAGATGAATCCACCATTACGGGCAAAAGAAGACCAGGAAGCATTACTTGAAGGGTTACTTGATGGTACGATTGATCTAATTGCGACTGACCATGCACCTCATGCTGAAGATGAGAAAGCCCTTGGTTTCTTACAAGCACCATTTGGGATTACTGGACTCGAAACAGCATTCCCACTACTTTACACCCATTTAGTAAAGACAGGAAAATTAAGCTTGAAGCTGCTTGTCGACTATCTGACGGTTAAGCCGGCGGAAGTTTTTGGACTGCCATATGGTCGGCTTGAGGTTGCTGAGTTTGCAGATATCACTCTAATCGATTTAACCGAAGAATGGACGATTGATAAACATACGTTTTATTCCAAGGGGAAAAATACACCATTTAACGGTTGGACCGTATTTGGAAAACCGGTACTCACAATCGCAGGTGGGAAAGTTGTATACGAAGACGAATCCGTCTTCCTTCAGCTATGAACAATACAGAAAATGAGGGCTGGAAAAATATGCGTAAAGTCAAAATGAAACTTTTAGAAATACGAGAAATTGCCAAAGATACGATTGAAATGAAGCTTACGGATAATTATATAACGGAAGTGGCAAAACCAGGTCAATTTATCTCGATCGCCTTACCAAACCATACGTTGCCCCGACCGATTTCCATTGCAAATATTGATCGGAACAAGCAGGAATTAACTCTATTATTTAAAATTATGGGAAAAGGAACAGATGAACTTGCTGGATTTATCCCTGGAGCAGAAATTGACTGTTTCGGTCCGAATGGTAATAGTTTTCCTCTAAGGTCAGGAGAAATGACTAAAGTGTTATTAATTGGCGGGGGAATTGGTGTGCCGCCATTATACTATCTTGGTAAACAATTAAAGAAGCAAGGAGGAATTAAGATTGTTTCCATTCTTGGCTTTCAATCCAGTGAATATGTTTTCTATGAAAAGGAATTCGCAAGTTTAGGAGAGACGTTTATTGTAACGGATGACGGCTCTTATGGAATGAAAGGATTTGTGACAGATGCAGTGACTGGCGTTCCTAGTTTCAATGCTTATTATGCATGTGGGCCGACGGGCATGCTACGAGCGTTAACTACACAATTGCATAATAAAACGGGCTATATTTCTTTGGAGGAACGAATGGGTTGCACAATCGGTGCGTGTGCAGCTTGTGTTATACCAACAACAGAAGGTGGCTACAAGAAAATCTGCCATGATGGGCCAGTCTTTGCAGCTGAGGAGGTCATTTTATGATTGATTTACAAGTCGAATTGCCCGGCTTAAAATTAAAAAATCCTCTTATGCCTGCTTCGGGCTGCTTCGGGTTTGGCAGAGAGTATAGTAAATTTTATGACCTAAGCCTACTCGGTGCTGTCATGATGAAAGCTGCTACAGGGGAGGAGCGCCCAGGAAATTCAACACCAAGGGTTGCAGAAACGAGTAGTGGGATGCTTAATGCAATTGGTTTACAGAATCCTGGAGTAGCTAAGATTATTAAAGAAGAAGTACCATTTCTAGCAAATTATGATACAGCTGTCATAGCAAATGTTGCCGGTAGCACGGTTGAAGAATATGAAGAAGTTGCAACTAAATTTAATCAAACCTCAGATGTACATGCACTGGAACTAAACATTTCCTGCCCGAATGTGAAAGAAGGCGGGATTCAATTTGGAACAGACCCCGAAATGGCAAAGCATGTTACAGAAAAGGTAAAGCAAGCAAGTAATAAACCTGTTTATGTGAAGCTTTCCCCGAATGTGTCTAATATTGTTGCGATGGCAAAAGCGGTGGAAGAAGCTGGTGCAGATGGACTGACGATGATTAATACCTTAACAGGCATGCAGCTGCATCTCCCGTCAAGGCGTCCACTTATTGCAAATAAAACAGGCGGCCTTTCTGGTCCGGCAATAAAGCCGATTGCAATCCGGATGATTTATGAGGTAAGACAAGCAACAAACATTCCGATTATCGGTATGGGGGGAATTCAAACGGTAGAAGATGTACTTGAATTCCTGCTCGCTGGAGCAAATGCAGTTGCAGTCGGAACAGCAAATTTTCAAAATCCACTTATCCTTCCAGAACTTATTTCAGAGTTGCCGGAAGTACTGCGGAAATATGGTTTCAGCTCGGTTAAAGAAGCGGTTGGAAAGGCGGTTATTGAATGACGAACTCAATTTATCTAGCATTAGATTTTCCAGATTGGGAGGAAACGGAACAATTCCTTACCCGTTATAATTTGCAAGGTGTGCCGGTAAAAGTCGGGATGGAGCTTTTTTACAGGGAAGGAATCGCGATGATTGAAAAATTGAAGGCGAATAATCATTCGATTTTCCTTGATTTAAAACTCCATGATATCCCGACAACGGTTCAACGGGCAATGAAGAATTTAGCGAAGTTGGATGTGGATATCGTCAATGTACATGCCCTTGGTGGTTCAGAAATGATCAAACGCGCGAAAGAGGGATTGCTTGCAGGTGGCGCTAGTCAAACGAAACTGCTTGCAGTCACAATACTTACGTCGATGAATGAGCGAGCCATGCAGGAGGAACTAGGGCTTCAACTTGCATTGGATGAGCAGGTCGAGAAGCTAGCGAGCCTTTCTAAAGCAAGTGGGGCTGACGGTGTTGTTTGTTCCGTTCACGAGGCAGAAGGAATTAAGCGATTATGTGGGGATGACTTTTTAACGGTAACGCCAGGAATCCGTTTAAAGACATCTGAACGAGATGATCAAGAAAGGGTCGCAACTCCTTCTGAGGCAAGACGATTAGGAGCCGACTACCTTGTGATGGGAAGAAGCATCACTAGAGCCGCTAATCCGAAAGCAGCTTATCATAAAGCGATAAAGGAGACTGTTATACATGGTAATTGAAAAAGAACTTGTCCAAGACTTACTGGATATTCGCGCAGTACAAATTAATGTGAAGGATTATTTCACTTGGACTTCTGGTGTGAAATCACCGATTTATTGTGACAATCGACTAATTATGTCATACCCGGAAATTCGCAAAAAAGTTACAGATGGATTTATCGCCCGACTAGAAGCAAATAATTGGAGGCCAGACGTAATCGCTGGTTGTGCTACAGCAGGGATTCCGCACGCAGCATGGTTAAGCACTGCGCTTGACTTGCCGCTTGTTTATGTACGTTCCAAACCGAAAGCCCACGGGAAAGGAAATCAAATTGAAGGAATCATCGAGCCCGGTCAGCGTGTCGTTGTCATAGAAGACCTTATTTCGACAGGTGGATCCGCGATTCAAGCTGCACAAGCTCTCACTGCTGCTGGAGCAGATGTTACCGGTGTGTTGGCTATTTTTTCTTACGGATTAGAAAAAGCCTCGTCTAACTTCAAAGCAGCTAATTTCATTCACGAAACCGTAACGAATTTTGATGAACTACTAGAAGCATTAACGGTTAGTGGAAATTTAAGTAAAGAAGAAATGCATGAATTATTAAACTGGCGAGATACATTAAACTAACACCGAGTGAAGGGAAATCCTTTCATTCGGTTTTTTTATTACTCCGCAGTCTGGAACAGTAATTATTCATATTGTAACCAGTAAAAACGATGATCCATCAAGCTAATAATATTAATTTTATCAACTTGATACGTTTTTCCAATAACTCATTCTTAACGACTTATTCCTATATTCAGCGTAAAAGCTTGGACTCGCTCCTTTATTTCAATGCTCTAACCGCCGTTCAGTTACCCGGCGGATAGATGTTGTTTTCCCATTAAATTAAGATGACCGCACTGATGGGAAGATAACTCCGGGTTATTTTCCGATTAAAGTAAGATGAACGCACTGATGGGAGAATAACCCCATGTTATTTTCCGATTAAAGTAACATGTACGTGCTAATGGGAGAATAATCTGAAATAGTGAGCCAAATATGGCCGTTCCTCGGAGCAGTCCAGACACCTCGAGACTCTGCAGAAGGCCGTCTAAGAACGGTCACGTCCTGTGACCAACGCCGGCATTAGAACTTCCTGTTCGTCAAAAGGCATAGGTGAGACTCCGCAGTACGCAAAGCTTACGAGGAGTAACCCGGCTGCCCGCGGAAAGCGAGAGGTGTCAGGACTGCGGACCTCCAGATGAAAACTTCACTTACGCTGAATGAAGGCGATTGTCAGATCATTTTAACAAACTTTTATTTAACTAGTGATGTCTAAGTAGTTACTTCAAGACCGTGGGCTGATAGGAGTAATTTTCTTTTGCTATTTTACGAGAATTAAATTGTAAATTCATTAAATTGTCAGTTTCCACCTGTTCCGATTTACTGAATCTTATCCGTGATTCCTTTATAATAGATGTATCCAAATCAAATAAGGGTGTTAACATGAAAATAACGGACTATGAACTATTGATCAAACTAAATGAAATTGGTACGATTCGTGGCACTGCAAAAGTTGTGCTTATTTCACAACCGGCCGTTACCCAGCGCTTAAAATATATTGAAGAATATTTCGGAGTACAAATATTTTTAAGAACATCCAAACGTTTAAAACTTACTCCAGCAGGTGAAATTATTTTAGAGCACGCAAAAGAGGTAATCGACAGAGAAGAATATATATTAAATAAACTTGCAAAGTCTAGTAAAGAAGTACATGGAACACTGTCAATCGCCTGTTCATCACTAATTAGTCAACGCTTTCTACCAAAGATTTTAGGAGCATACACAAATCAGTTTCCAAAAGTTGCTATCGATCTTGTAACAGGTATTAGTGAAGATATTCGACTTGATCATAAAAATTACGATGTCTGCATTATCCGAGGCGATAAATTAAAGGAAAGCACTTGTATACGTCTATTTGCCGACCCTCTTTATATTTTTGACACTGAACCATTTCCAGAAGATGGTGTGAAGGAAAGGCCATTGATTTCATTTAAAAGTGATGATAGTATGCATGAATTAGTTGATAACTGGCTCTACTATCAGCAAGCATCGATTAAACCGCTGAAGACGATGACGGTAGATCAGATTGAAACGTGTAAGCAATTCATGAAGCAGGGAATAGGTATGGCGGTTCTGCCCAAGAGTGTTTCGGATTCTATGATGGAAGAATATCCGCATCTTCCTCTCATGTTGGATGGAAAAAGCGTTACTCGTGATACATGGGTTTGTTATCAGGAAGATTCAAGACAACTGCCACAAGTGAATCATTTTATTGAAGCATTGACTGCTACTATATTTCTATAATGTTTTATCTTTCTATAAATGTGGAAGATATATACTATATTTGAAAAGGAGTGGTAGTTAATGAGTGATGTACTCTTCACTTCAAGTGCAACAGCTAAAAATGGACGGGAAGGCCATGTGAAGTCTTCGGATGGCATATTAGACCTTGAACTTGTTAATCCCTTGCAGGATAAGAATGGGAAAGGATCGAATCCAGAGCAATTATTTGCGGCTGGATATTCCGCTTGTTTTGACGGGGCATTGAACCTCATTGCCTCTAAAAAAGATAAACGGATTGATTCGGAAACGACTGCTGAGGTTAGTTTTATGAAGGACGAAAGTGATGGTGGCAATAAAATAGGCGTGACGTTGAAAGTTAAAATCAGCGGTGTCAGCCCCGAAGATGCCGAGGAACTAGTTCAAGCGGCACATCAAGCTTGTCCTTATTCCAAAGCAACAAGAGGGAACGTTGACGTCAAACTAGTTCCACAAGCAGTAGAATAACTAATACACATAGAAAAGGATTATTCCCATTCCGAGGAATAATCCTTTTCTGTGTCTGATTACCTAGATTTACATATAGACTAGAACGTTCTACTGGAAGTCCGCAAGTTAGAGTCTCAATGTATTGGATCCTAGGATACACTCTAATTTGATTTCCATTCATAGCGAATCAATTGGATTAGTATAAATGTATCAGTGTCGAAAAATTACTTTTTCTGTCGATGTTGTTCTACGAATTTGGCGGAGGGGGTGACGAATAGGGTTTTTTGGTTGTCGTAGGTGACATAGCCTGGTTTCGCCCCGTTTGGCTTTTTCACATGACGAATCAACGTGTAATCAACTGGAACCGAAGAGGAATTTTGTGACTTACTGAAATAAGCTGCAAGTTTCGCCGCCTCGAGTAACGTTTCCTCACTGGGGTCTGTATGCCGAACAACAACATGCGAGCCCGGTATATCCTTCGTATGCAGCCAAATCTCATCGCGACGTGCGAGCCTCATCGTTAAATACTCATTTTGTTTATTATTCTTACCGACAAGAATTTCCGTTCCATCAGAAGCGATAAATGTTTCCGGTACCGGTTTTTGAACCTTGTTCTTCCGGCTTTTTGTCCGTTGTTTTCTTAAATACCCTTCATCCCTAAGTTCTTCTCTAATTTCCTCAATATCCTCTTCCCCAGCCACATCAATCTGTTGTAGCAGCCGATCAAAGTAATCAATTTCTTCTTCCGTTTTTTTAATTTCTGTCTGAACAATTTTCCTTGAATTCTTTAGCTTTTGGTAATTCTTAAAGAAGCGCTGGGCATTTTCACTAGGTGAAAGTTGCGGATTAAGTTCGATTTCCACTTCATTCTGTTCTGGATCATAATAATCGATTACATTTACAGCCGTGTCTCCTGGCTTTACAAGATGTAGATGAGCGGTCAGCAGTTCACCGTATTTTTGGTAATCATCCGCTTTTTCAGCTTTTTTCAATGTTTGGTAATGTTTTTTTAACTTCCGTTCGTTTTTATTTATTTCATTACGGATGAAGCGGGAAAGATCTTTCGCTTGTTGCTTCACTCTATCTCTTTCGGCTTTTCCGGAATAGAAATTGTCTAGCATCTCACTTACCGTATCGAAATTTTGTTTTGTTAGTTTGTCTGTTGTAATTTCTATAACATGGTAATCTTCACGATCATTTACATAGATTGCCGGTTGAAAGTTATTTGCAATAACGTCGTGGTTTATTTCTTCAAACTTTTCCTTATAAACGGACATATCACCAAGTTTAGCCCTTCTTACAATTTCTTTCGTGATAAAAGGCGAGTAGCCTGTAAGATGCTGGACAAGTTGTCTGTCTATTTTACCAGCATTGAAATCTATCCGTTTAATCAGATCCTCACCATCAATTTCTAATGGATTCAACTTATCTTGCTCAGGCGGCTTAACATAGTCATGTCCTGGGAGAATGGTCCTATGGCGGTTCTGTGCCATGGAAATATGTTTCATACTGTCAATAATTTTCCCCGTCTCTTCATTCACGAGAATGATATTACTATGTCTTCCCATCAGCTCAACAATTAACTGTTTCTCACTTTGGTCACCGATTTCATTTCTTGTAGTAAAAGAAAAAGTTATGACGCGTTCCAAACGATCTTGCTCAATCGAATTTATCGTTGCGCCACCAAGGTGCTTTCTAAGCACCATACAAAACATCGGCGGCTCTTTCGGATTGATGTAGCTGTCCTTTGTTATATGGATCCGCGCATACGTTGGATGTATGGAAAAGAGTAGGCTTTGGTTAACTCCTTGACTACGAATCGTAAAAATAAGTTCTTGGGCTGTCGGTTGGTAGATCTTTGAAATTTTCCCCGGTAGTAGTAGATCTTGTAATTCATTTGTTACTGCTCGTGTAACAATACCGTCAAATGGCATATCAATCACCTCATTGTAAATTATAGCATTAATTGAACGAGTACGGCATATAGATGGGGTAGAAGTGGATTAGTAAAGGGTTGGAGGAATGCTGATGAAATGGTATCAATTAGATATAGATGAAGTCGAAAAAAAATTACAGGTTACTATCCCACAAGGACTAACTGAAGAACAAGTACAAGCAAGAAGAAAGAAATTTGGAGCGAACGAACTTGATGCCCAGAAGAAGCAATCCCGCTGGCTGCTGTTTCTGAAGCAATTTCAGGATTTCATGGTCCTTGTGCTTTTAGGGGCCACATTAATTGCCGGCTTGCTCGGTGAATATGTCGATGCGATAGCGATTATGATTATCGTACTTGTAAATGGGTGCATCGGCTATTTTCAGGAACAGAAAGCGGAGGATTCCCTTGAGAAAATTAAACAATTATCAGCACCTATAAGTAATGTGAAAAGAAATGGAAAATGGAAAAAAATAAATTCACGTGAACTCGTGGCAGGGGATGTAGTGAAAATACAAAGCGGTGACCGAATCCCGGCAGATATCCGAGTTGTAGAAGCGAACAGCCTAGAAATTGAGGAATCGGCGTTGACTGGTGAATCCTTACCCGTCGCCAAAATTGGACAAGCTATGACGGAGACCGATCTCGACCCACAGGACCAGCTGAATATGGCGTTCATGGGCACTTTAGTAACAAAGGGACAAGGAATCGGTATTGTCACAAGGACAGGGATGCAGACGGAAATGGGTAAAATTGCATCCTTAATCATGACAACGAGGAAGATTATGACACCGCTCGAACGGAAATTAGCGGAATTAGGTAAAGTTTTAATTATTGTTGCATTTCTCCTCACTGCATTAGTTGTTATTCTTGGAATTTTACAAGGTAGGCCGCTTTATCATATGGTTCTAGCTGGCGTTTCCTTAGCAGTAGCAGCGATTCCAGAAGGCTTACCAGCAATTGTAACTGTCGCTCTATCCCTCGGTGTACAAAGAATGATTAAACGGAAAGCGATTGTTCGCAAGCTTTCTTCCGTTGAAACATTAGGTTCTGCTTCGGTAATCTGTTCAGATAAGACAGGCACGATGACGGAGAATCAGATGACCGTTAAGAAGCTCTATCTGAACGGAGAGTTCCTCCATTTAACAGGAGAAGGTTACCAGATTAATGGAGAAATTTTGAATGGAGATCAAACTGTCGATGGGGACCATCCGAACTTGGATGCGATGCTTCGTTATGGCATTCTTTGTAATCAGGCAAATTTAAAGTTACAAGATGGGCAATATACAGTCGATGGCGATCCCGTTGATGGAGCCCTGCTTGTCGCAGCTCGGAAATTTGGATTAAATGAAGCGATAAAAGCAGAATATCGATTAGTGAAGGAATTTCCTTTTGACTCGGAAAGAAAGCGGATGAGTGTCGTTGTGGAAGATGAGAATAGCAGACGTTTTCTTATCGTAAAAGGAGCACCCGATGTATTGCTGCCAAGGTCATCATTCCATTTAACGAAAGATGGTAGAAAAGTCCTTGATTTAACGGGGAAAGATAAATTCAATCAAGCTATAGAGCGGATGGCAAGTGATGCTTTAAGGATTATCGGAATCGGTGTGCGTCCTTTACGGAAAGATGAATTGCTTGATGATGCCGCATTCCTAGAAACAGAAATCACTTTTATCGGATTATATGGGATGATCGATCCTCCGCGTAAAGAAGTAAAACCAGCCATCCTTGCTTGTAGACAAGCTGGAATCAAAACAGTAATGATCACTGGAGATCATGCGAATACTGCTACTGCAATAGCCAAGGAACTGGAATTACTGCCTGAATCGGGTCGTGCCGTGTCTGGAAGCGAATTAAATCAGATGACCCAGCATGAATTGGAAAAACAAATTGAAGAGATTTATGTTTTCGCTAGAGTAACCCCGGAACACAAATTAAGAATTGTAAAAGCTTTCCAGAGTCGAGGACATGTTGTGGCTATGACAGGGGACGGCGTGAATGACGCTCCATCTATCAAAGCTGCAGATATCGGCATTAGTATGGGGATTAGCGGGACCGATGTAACGAAAGAAGCTTCATCCCTCGTTCTAATGGATGATAACTTTGCAACGATCAAAGCAGCAATTGATGAAGGAAGGAATATCTATGAGAATATCCGGAAGTTCATTCGCTATTTACTAGCCTCGAATGTTGGAGAAATCCTTGTCATGCTATTTGCTGTCATGCTTAAAATGCCACTGCCACTTGTCCCAGTGCAAATACTGTGGGTAAACCTTGTAACAGATGGATTGCCGGCAATGGCGCTCGGTATGGATACATCCGAGGAAGATGTTATGAAACGAAAGCCGCGTAATCCGAGAGAGGGTGTTTTTGCAAGAGGGCTTGGTTATAAAATCGTCAGTAGAGGCATTTTGATCGGTCTTGTGTCTTTAATTGCTTTCCTGTTCGCTTATCATAATGATCCGGATAATCTCACTTATGCACGGACGATGACCTTTACTACACTTGTCATGGCACAGCTCATTCATGTATTTGAATGTCGGAGTGAAAAGTCCATTTTTGCTCGGAATCCATTTGAAAATAAATATTTACTATTTGCCGTTCTTTCATCTGTCCTGCTATTGCTCATTGTCGTATATTGGCCACCACTTCAACCTATATTCCATACTACTGCACTTGGAGTATTAGATTGGTTGATTGTGCTTGTATTAAGTTTATTACCGACGATTCTATTCGCTTATACGAAGAAATAAATCCTGCCCGGTTTTCCTCTTGCCCCGTTGCAAGGAGAATCCGGGTATGTTTCATTACGCAGGAATAAGAAATCGTGGTAAGGTATACATAACTCAACTTTTTATGCCTGAAATAGTTATCTTATGGAAAAATTAGTAAAACTGACGATTTATTATAGTTATAGACAAGGTTCTAAACTTAGTTCGTTTTACCTTTAATTCCCTTTCAAAAGATAACCGAAAAAACTACTGACTACTTTCATTCAGCGTAAGTGCAACCTTCTCCTGGAGGTCCGCAGTCCAGACACCTCTCGCTTTCCGCAGGTGGCTGGTGAGCCTCCTCGGGCTGTCGCCCTGTGGGGTCTCACCTATGCCTATCCTCCTGCTGGAGTCTCGAGGTGTCTGGACTGCTCCGAGTAAAGACCGTGATTTGGATTACTGTTTAATATTCCAG